>JABWCA010000273.1 GCA_013359345.1 Ignavibacteriaceae bacterium | reverse complement strand
TGTTGAATGTCTTTAGAAACGATGCTTTCGTCTTCTACAACCAATATGTTATTTTTTGACATTTATTGTATTTGTTTAAATGTTATCGTAAATATTGTTCCTTTATTATTTTCCATTTTTAGTTCTCCATCAATTTGTTCCACCAAAGAGGTAACCAGTTGAAGTCCTAATGTATTTGTTTCTCTAATATTAATGTTTGCTGGCATTCCAACCCCGTTATCAGCAACAATTATGGTAACCATTTCGTTTTTTAACAGCAAACTTATGTTTAATTTACCAAAATTTCATTCAAAAAACACGCTATATTTAGCAGGCTGAGCCGAATACAGCGGGTTATACGTGATGAAACTTACAGGGCAGTCATTACAACTAACTTTTAAGTGTGCAGCCATGAGGCAGATTAGGTGATTATGAACGATAACCAATCTGCTGTATCCGTAAAACAAAGAACGAAAAACGCATAATAATCAAAATAAAGATAGTGTTTTTTTTATTTGTGTTTAACTGAGTGAGGAAAATTAATTATTCAGTTTTTGATTAATTGTTTTTTATCACACAGAGGCGGCTTTATGATGGGTTTAAGGTCGGGCAGCATTGCGGATATCAGGAAAAATTCTCAGATATACCCCTGAGATAATTATAACCGGGCATTATATTAAAATTAAAGCGGGAAAATGAATAAATCCGCTGGGCAGCCGGTTTTTCAGAATGCCGGCAATACTTCACCTCACGGTAAAATTCTGTATTCTGTGAGCTTTCGGGAACTGACTCTTGAGCCCCTGCCTTGTCATGACCGCTGTACCAAGCATCAGTCCGTTATACCTCACCGCCACCTGGCGTTCCGAACCGGAAATATCATCATTGTTAACGGCTGTCTGCTGCACTGTGCCCCCCTCGAGATAAACTTTTGCTTTTGCGACATCTTCAAGGTCAATAACAGATGCGGTGATATATTTATCAAGGTGCTGTGCGGCTAAAGAATGAAGAACGGCGTCACCTTTTTTATCTATTGTTGCAAATTTAAGACCAATGCGCTGGAATACAGAGGGTACAAACTGATTATCAGTATTCACTGAGAAGTAAAGCTTGTTGCCTTTAAGATTAAATGAATACCTCTCGAATATATCCACGGGCATCCCGAAGTGGCGGGCAAGAGAATCAAGCGCCTTTTTATACTGGTTCTTTTTAATAAAATCGGGGAAAGGTTTTGGCCTGACATATTTACCCGGGAGAGGCACTGATCCGGTTTTACGGAGTCTGGCAATATAAAATCCTTCTGAAAGAATCTCCCAGGGAAGCAGGCGCTTTGTCATGCTGATCTCAGATGATGAAACCCTTCCGTCAAATTCTGAGATTCCCGGAGCAGATTTCAGCGGCAGTTCAACCTCTTCAAGCTTTACAGGATACTTCTCCAGAATGCGGGTGATCAGTTCTTCGTTTTCCTCATATGTCATTGTGCACGTTGAGTAAACAATCTCTCCGCCGGGTTTCAGCATTTTGATGGCAGAGATAAGTATCTGGTTCTGCAGTGCCGCAAGCTTGGTTACGTTGTTCTGATTCCACCAGTTGTTCACCTCATCTTTCTTGCTCAGAATTCCGAGTCCGCTGCAGGGGGCGTCAACCAGAATTTTATCAAAATACTCGATAAATTCATTAGCGAGCCATTCAGCCCTCTGATGTATCACACCCGAATTGACAAGATTCATTCTTTCAGCATTGTAGGTCAGAATCCGCACTCTGTCTGCCTGAATTTCATTAAGTGCGAGAAAGCCTTTGTTCTGCATGAGTGCTGCAAGCTGTGTTGATTTTGAGCCCGGAGCGGCACAGAGATCAAGCACTTTTTCGCCCGGCTGAGGGTTAAGCACAAGGGGGGGAATCATTGATGAGAGAGATTGTATATAATAATGCCCGAGTGAGTGTTCAAGCGTTTTACCTGTCTGGCGGTCGGGATCAGACACCACCTCCCAGCATCCGGGCACCGATTCATGAGGCTTAAGTTCAATTGAGTAGTAACGGGAGAGTCTTTGGGAGAGGCTCTCAAAATCAGTTTTAAGGGTGTTAATCCTTATGTAAGTTTTCAGAGGTGTGCCGATATAGTCAATATACCGCGAGAAAGATTCTTCTCCTATCAGTGAGCGGAGGTAACCGCTTATTTTATCACTTACTGCTATGGCCGGATCCCTTTACCTGGATAAAACTTTTTGATAATAGTCTTCATAAACAGGAATAATCTTCTCTTTATCAAAGTTATTTACGGCTGAACTTCTGGCGTTCTGTGAAAAGCGCTTGTATTTCTTGTCATTGCTCAGAAGGTCAATGCTGTAACGTGCCATTCTCTCAACATCACCAATCTCGGCAATGAATCCGTTTTCATTATGGCTTACAACTTCAGGGAGTCCGCCCACAGATGAACTTACAACCGGGAGTCCGCATGACATTGCCTCAAGCGCAGCAAGTCCGAAGCTTTCTGACTGAGAGGGAATAAGGAAAAGATCGCATGATGCAAGAATAGGCGGGAGCGATTCCTGCTTGCCTAAAAATATCACTTTATTTGAAATCTCAAGTTCTCTGGCAAGACGTTCGCAGTCAGATCTTTCAGGTCCGTCACCAACAAGCACAAGCTTTGCGGGAATTTCCTGATTCACCATTTTGAGAATTCTGATCGTATCCTGTACACGTTTTACAGTCCTGAAATTTGAAGTGTGCACCATTATTTTTTCACCGTTCGGGGCAAAATGTTTGCGGAGTGCCACATCAGCACAGGGTTTATAAAAGTTTGTATCCACAAAGTTGGGAATGACCTCAATATCGGTATCCAGAGAGTAATTAGTGAGGGTTTTTTCCTTGAGATACCGTGAAACTGCTGTGACACCGTCTGATTCCTGAATGCTGAATTTAAGCAGCGGCAGAAAAGACGGCTCAAGACCCACCAGTGTTATATCAGTGCCATGCAGAGTTGTGATTATCTTAATATCACTGTGCTTCTTCTGAATCTGTTTTGCAAGATAAGCGCTGGTGGCATGGGGTATGGCATAATGCACATGAAGAAGATCAAGGTTTTCATAGTTTATTACTTCAACCATTTTACTGGCGAGAGCAAGACTGTAAAGAGGAAATTCAAAAAGCGGGTAACTGCTCATTTCAACTTCGTGGAAAAAAATATTCTCAACGAACTGGTTAAGACGGAACGGAATGGCATAACTTATAAAATGTACCTGATGCCCCTTTAATGCAAGTTCTTTTCCTAATTCCGTTGCAACAACACCACTGCCGCCGTATGTAGGATAACAAGTAATTCCTATTTTCATTATATATGTTCTGCAGGTTATTTCGTAAATTTAAACTTCAAAAAATCGACTTTAAAGATACCTAAAAATATTTGTTTATTCAGAAACCCGGATGTTATGAATTTGTTTAATCTGCGAAGTAAGTTCTTCAGGCGCGAAGTTGAGTCAAGGCTCTATTCGGGGAAGAAGTATCAGCTGCCGAAACTTGAGAAGAAAGTCCGGGAGAATTTCCCTGTACAGCTTGCACGGCTGAAAGAGGAAATTGTGAAAATAAACATCACTCAGGAAAGTCCGGAGTTCCCTGAGGCAGATGCAATACTCGGCAAAAGTTACGGGAGCTATTATCATTACAATGAAAACCTTGCTAATCTGCCGCCCGAGCTCGGTAATAAAATAGC
This sequence comes from Ignavibacteriaceae bacterium, assembly GCA_013359345.1. Taxonomy (GTDB): domain Bacteria; phylum Bacteroidota; class Ignavibacteria; order Ignavibacteriales; family Ignavibacteriaceae; genus JABWCA01. The sequence goes on along the minus strand of JABWCA010000273.1, from coordinate 1,350 downwards.
CTGGAAAATTAATCTTGAGAATCTTCCCAACGGCTTTGACCCTGTGGCTGTATGGGCCAACGGAACCCTCGCTTATGTTTTTGACCTTTCAATTCTGGCACTTTACACCGGCGATGAAAAATATGCCGGAAAGGCTGTGAAAGAGATCCTTAGTTTTGACGAAGAAAACCCCTTCTGTACCGGCTTAAACTGGCTTTCGGTTGATTTTGCGGCAATAAGGACGGTTAATCTTATTTTGTCAGTCGTTAACCTTTCGGGAACAACAGAATTAAGCGGCAGCACAGACAGGATTTATGATATAATACTTGCTCATTCAGTATGGCTTGACAATATGGGGGAGGGGACAGAGGAACTACCGGCAAATCAGGGGCTCGTAAGTCTTGCACTCCTTTTATGCGGAATTGTCTTTGAAGAGAGTCCCTATGGCAAGCGCCTCCTGTTTGAATCACTCAAGAGGCTCGAAAGAGATATTTACGGCGCTTTTTATGCTGACGGCACTTCAAAAGCACATTCAACCGACCGACATATTCTCGCTCTTGAAATTTATCTGACCGCAGCACTGATACTCAGGCAGCATAAGGCTCAGCTGAGCGAGGGCTATAAAAAACTGCTGCGCGAAGCATGCAGGACCTTTCAGTCATACCTCAGAAATGACGGCACATTCCCCAATCTCGGCGATGCATTTCCGGTCAATCTGCTTAATTTTCTTTCACCTTACAATAATATTAACCCCACAATTGTGATGGCTCTGGCACTGGGATATTTTGAGGACCTGAACAGGGTGAATCTTGATCTCCCGTCAAGGCTGGCAACAGATTATTTTCTGGGCGGGCAGGTTCTGAGCAGAGTGGCGGGCAGAGGGCAGATCAGTTCGGGGGATTCACTTGCCTACAGGAGCGGCGGATATTTCCTGATAAGAGAAGCCGGTATAAATGCTTTCATAAAGGCAGGCGAGAGTCTTTCGAAAGGTTCAGTTTCAGCCGCTCACGGTGATCTGTTCGGGTTTGAACTGTGGTATAAAGACAAACCATTCATTGTTGATAACGGCACTTATTCATATTTCTTTGATAAAACACTTCGTGATAAACTCAGAACCGTTCTTTATCATAACACTTTTTATGTGGACGGCGGAAAGCTTCTTGAAGTTGCCGGCTCACTTGGCATAAGGCAGGATTATACACAGCCTAAAATTCTTGAATGGGAAGATAATTCGCTTGAGACCAGGCTGGTTTGCCAGCATTACGCGTTTGTAAGGCTTCTTGATCCGGTGATATCAAAAAGGACTTTCCAGCTTGATAAGCAGGAGAATAAGTTCTGGGTTAAGGATGAGTTTTACGGCGGGCAGCCGCA
>JABWCA010000272.1 GCA_013359345.1 Ignavibacteriaceae bacterium | reverse complement strand
GTAGAGACGCAATGCTTGCGTCTCCCAATGAGATGAATAACCGGCAACAATGCGGTTAAAACCGGGAAGGGCCATGCATTTGATCCGTTGGTTAAAACCGACGGCAATAGATAAACTAACCTGGTGTAAACATATCACTTACATGAACTCACAAATGCTGATCCTCTCTTGCCGTTGGCTTCAGCCAACGGTAAATATGCCCCAAAAACCCCAGGGCTTTAGCCCCAGTAATAAACATTCATCTTAATGCAGGTTTCTGTAGAGACGCAATGCTTGCGTCTCCCAATGAGATGAATAACCGGCAACAATGCGGTTAAAACCGGTATAAACAGGAAACAGGAGACAGGAAACAGGAGACAGGAAAACAGAAAACAGGACACAGGAAAGCAGGAAACAAACAGCCACGTACACACTGCTGAAACGCTTTTCGGCAGTGAAAATGCAGACCGCCATAATGACTGTAACGCCGTCCCGATTAGTCGGGATCGGTACATTTGTGCTGAAAAATAATGCCGGTAAAATGCTGTCACGAAACCCGTCATGCACAGTACAGTAAACAGGCAGGCAGCAAACACCATGCATGGTACTTGCAGCCAATTCAACACTGCCCAAACGTTTTTCGGCAGAGAAAATGAAGCCAGGAAAAAAATGCAACCCCTCCAGACTATCCGGATTGGCGGGGCATTTATGCTGAAACAGTTGCCTTACCGCCGAGGATGACAGGGCTTATCTCATCATTCGTGGCAGAACAAAATTCACCGATTGAAACTCCCTCAGAGTTGAGGCAGGAGATAGTATGAAGACAGGCTGCCACCGGCCGCCAAGCATATACACTACTCCTGTCTGAACTTTAATCCTCAGATTTCTTGCTGTGTTGTTTCAGGATCTACTTTAACAGCACAAACTTCATTGTCTTAGCATAAGAGCCGGTTTCAAGCCTGTAGAAATATACCCCTGATGATAATTCTGATGCATTAAATGTTATAGTATGATTACCGACATCAAAATACTCATCTGAGACGGTCTCCACAAGAGCTCCGGAAATATCGAAAATTTTCAATCTCACCTTACCCGGCTCCGGCATCGAGAATCTGATGTTCGTAACGGGGTTAAAAGGATTAGGATAATTCTGATAAAGTTCGTATCCGCTGATCCCGTTTTGTGCCGGTTGAACTTCATCTTCCACAAAAGTGACGCCGCCGTTGGTGGTCTTCAAAAGCAATCCTTCAGTGCCCCCTATCCAGCCGGTAAGCGGATCACTGAAAAATATTGTATAAAAATCAGAGTAGTAGGGCAGCCTTTCTTTTGTCCATGTTTCACCGCGGTCTGTTGTTTTATAGAGATCCCGGCTGTCACCTGCTGCAAATCCCGTTTCCGGTGAAATGAAAAAAGATGTGTTGAAAATCGTAGTGGAGCTGTCAACCTTCTTTACCCATGATTGCCCCCCGTCTGTAGTCTTCAGAATGATACCAATCGGTGTATTCGAAACGAAATACCCTCCGGCAACAATTACAGTATCCTGCGATAAAATATTTATAGACCTGAGATATCCCCCGGCATTTACTGTAAGCCTCTCCCATGTCAGTCCGCCGTCAGTGGTTTTGAATATTTTTCCCGAGTAACCGCTTGCATATCCGGTCCTGTCGTCTTCAAACTTTACTGCATAGAAATCATGGTACTGGGTTAAAGATAAATCCTGCCAGGTATTTCCGCCGTCAGTGGTTTTGTATATCTGGCTGTACCATCCCACAGCAACTCCGTTCAACGGATCCCTGAAATGGAAGTTGTAAAGCGGTACCTGATTCTGATTAAAAACGGTATCCCATGTAACACCGGCATCAGTTGTCCTCAGAATCATGGAATAACGTTGTGCGAACCATTCAAGCCCCAGTATGAACCCGACATTGCTGTTAACAAACTGAACCTGTTTGAAATGAGTTGTGCCCCCGCTTATCTGTTTGGTCCATCTGTTACCGCCATCTGTTGTGTTCAGGATGATACCCCGCTGACACACAGCCCAGCCGTTCATCTGATCCGTGAAAGAGACTGAATTGATATCTTCTGTTATCTGTATCTTGTGTCTGGCTTCCCAGGTGCCGCCGCCGTTGGTGGTTTTGTAAATCCGGCCGGCAGTTCCTGTGAGAATTATAGTTTCTCCGCTTAACATGGCAATATCGTTGAAACTTAATGATGACCCGGTGGTTATCTTCTGCCATGTCACTCCGCCGTCAGTAGTCTGCAGTACATCGCCGCCCGCACTCATGCCCGCCACAGTTATACCGGCATACCGGTTAATAAACTTAATGGAATTTAAAGCAGAAGGTGACGTGGTTGTAACGCTGTTCCAGGAGTTTCCGGCATCAACCGTCCTGTAAATCACTCCTCCATGGCTTCCTGTCCATATTACAGAATCATTAAGAGAAAAAATACAAAAAAGATTTGTGCCTGAAGAGAGATTTGTCTGATTCCATGTTTCGCCTCCGTCAGTTGTTCTGATAACACCCGGGCCTGCAGCCACTCCGTTAAGTGAATCAGAAAAATGCATATCTCTGAGGTAAAGCCAGCTTCCCGGTATGCGGTGCCAGCTCTCACCCCCGTCGCTTGTTTTGTAAAAACCCCCGACATACATGGCAATCCCGTTATCAGGAGAAGTGAAGTAAATACGTTTGAAATACTCCGGAATATTAGTGCTGGTGTTCTCCCAGTTATAACCTCCGTCGGTGGTTCTCAGAATAACGCCGAATGGGCCGCACGCCCAGCCATGCGTATAATTAATAAAGAATATATCTGTCAGATCAAATGTCGGATCGTAATAAAGGGAAACCCAGTTTTCACCCCCGTCGGTGGTTTTGACTATTGTACCGAGCCTTCCGGCAGCCCAGCCGACATTCGGCTCAAGAAAAAAGACAGCATCGAGATCATTTATTGTGGGAGTAGGATTCTGAAGGAACCAGTTATTCTGTGTCTGTGATAATGTAAGAGATGTAGTTGCAAGGAAAAGAAGAATGCTAAAAAAAGCACCGGTTATTTTTTTTTTTTTCATTTTGCCCCTCCGTGAGGAATAATTAATAGTCGGAGTTATACTCATTAAATTTTATACTCCCCGAAAATAGTGGTTTCAATTATTAATGTCAATCAAAAAGAGACGAGTGATGAGTTTCGCCCAGTGCTTTCACAAGGAATGTCTTTCTGTGGAACTCACAGCGTCCGTATTTTCTGATAGCATCTATATGTTCTCTGGTGGGGTAACCTTTGTTCTGAGCCCAGTTGTAATGAGGGTAAAGATCATGCAGGTCTTTCATAAAGTTATCCCGCACCACTTTTGCCACTATTGATGCGGCTGCAATATTGTATGATTTGGCATCGCCTTTCACAACCGTTTTGACGGGAATCGGGCATGAGAATGTGCGGTTGCCGTCTGCAAGAATGATTGAAGGGGAGGGGGTTAGTTCAGAGCAGGCAGCTTTCATTGCCTTCAGGGATGCCCTCAGAATATTGAGTTGATCGATCTCATCATTCTCAATTGTTACGTGAGCAACTGAGACTGCTGTTTTGAGAATCTCATCAAATAATCTTTCGCGTTCAGATTCGGTGAGCTTTTTGGAATCGTTAATTCCGGGTATTACGGGGCCTTCAAGAGGCATGATAACTGCTGCGGCAACAACAGGCCCCGCCAGAGGTCCGCGTCCTGCCTCATCCGTTCCGGCGAGAACCTCGTAAAAACCGGACTTCGCGATATTTCTGTCAAAATTTATCATTGCCGATTATTATTGCAATTACTCCGAGCAGCATAATGAGTTTAAGCAGTCCGCTCTTGCTCCTGAGGTTGCTAAGAGAGTAATCGAGATTAATTGATTTGATAAAGTAAACTAATAAAGGATTTATTAAAATCATAGTGATTACAGTGAAACTTATCGAATAAATTTTTACTGCAAATGCCGTAAAAGTGGTTGCTATAAGTAAGACTGCCAGACCCGATGAAAGCTGCACCGCTTTTTTGATGCCGTACTTATACGGGAAAGTGACTGTGCCTGTAAGGAGATCACCTTTTATGTCTTCGGTATCTTTAATGATTTCTCTTATGAAGTTGGTTATGAAGGCAAAGAGGAACGGGAATACTGCAGACTGATAGTTTCCGTTTAATGAAGCGGTGTAAACAAAGAGGAATCCCGTGAAAAAGGAAACGGTGATATTCCCGATAAGGATCACCCCTTTGAGTTTCCATGAATACAGATAAATAACTGCCCACGAAACCGAGGCAATCAGAACCTGTACAGGACCAAGATAAAATGCACACATTATACCGCTGAGTGAAAGGGCGAGAAAAAAGAGATATCCGTTTTTGCGTGAAATTCTGCCGGAGGCAATTGGTCGTCCGGGGCGGTTAATCCTGTCTGCACTGATATCAAACAGATCATTTATCACATTACCCGATGCGCCAATCATTGCCGCGGATAAAATCAGTATCCCAGCAGAGGTGAGATCAGGCAGGGCATACCCTTCTCCCGCGGAAATGATCACACCGCAAGCTCCTGCAAAGAGTATGATCGCAATATTGACCGGGCGGATGAGTTTAAGATATTGCATGGGGTAATGGAATTTGTTACTGATAAAACAGAAATTGCTTCCTCAAAGATAAGTAAAATTGAGTGAGATGAGCAGGCAGTAGATTAATAAGGGGCGGCCATGAATAACGGGAAGGGGGAAGCCGGTTCCCCTGTATAAAAGTAAAACCGCAAAATTCCCGGCTTCAGGTTTGCAGCCGCATGATGCTTAAGGTAACAGTGCATGCGCTGCAACGCGAAAACATCCATCAAGCACCCTGCAACTAACCCTGCAAGTAATGCCGGAACCCTGCAACTAACCCCGCAAGTGACCCTTCAAGTAACCCTGCAACTGACCCTGCAAGTAATGCCCCGGAACCCTGCAACTGACACTCCGCAGGCAGCAGCCCTTCACTTTCCCGGGGCAGAAATAAAACCCTGTTCCCGGCAGCGGATTTTCTTAAAACTTTGGGAGCTTTAATGTTGTTACATATATAAATGCTTCAT
>JABWCA010000271.1 GCA_013359345.1 Ignavibacteriaceae bacterium | reverse complement strand
ATGCTCTTGGTTGGCCTTTTCAATTCCATCATGTTCCCGACCATCTTTTCGCTCGCTATCAGAGGGCTCGGCAAACATACGGGACAGGCTTCCGGCATTTTATGCATGGCAATTGTCGGCGGCGCAGTTGTTCCGCTTGCTCAGGGACTGATAGCTGATTCGATTGGCATTCATCACGCATTCATTCTCCCCGTGGTATGTTATCTGTTCATTGCATATTACGGCTTCAGAGGCAGTGTTCCGACATTTGAATCGAATAAAACCGACCTGGCAGCCGAGAAGGCTTAAAGGATACTAAAAGGATTTCTGCTGTGGCTTTAACTCTGAAATTGGTTTCTGTTTCTTTACTGCTTATTATGACACTTTCTGCTCAGCCCGGGAACAGAGAATTTTATTCGGTTAAAGGAAAAGAAATCCTTACCCCCGACGGGAAACCCGTTTTGCTGAAGGGCATCAACCTGGGAAACTGGCTGGTGCCCGAAGGCTATATGTTCCATTTCACCAAAGTCTCCTCTCCGAGGCTAATTTATTCCTTTTTCAATATTCTGCTCGGTGAGGCTGAGGCCGCTGAATTCTGGAATGAATTCAGAACTCATTACATCACACATGAAGATATCCGGTTTATAAAATCAGCCGGCTTCAACTCTGTGAGGATACCTTTTAATTTCAGATTATTTACCGGTAATTCACCTGAAACCAGGCTGAGCGGACCCGGTTACGCACTTCTTGACAGCGCAGTTAAATGGTGCGCTGCAGAAAACATAGGCGTGGTTCTTGATATGCACTGTGCCCCCGGCGGTCAGACGGGAGATAACATTGATGACAGCTATGGGTACCCCTTCCTTTTTGAATCAGAGGAAGATATTCAGCTTACATGCGATATCTGGAAAAAACTCGCTGCACGTTATGCAGATGAACGAATTATAATCGGGTATGACCTGATCAACGAGCCGATTGCTCACTATTTTGACAAGGAAAAACTGAACCCTCTGCTTGAACCCGTGTTCAAAAGGATCACAGCCGCGGTAAGAGAGGCTGATACTAACCACATTGTTTTTCTCGGCGGCGCACAGTGGAACAGCGACTTTTCGGTTTTCGGGCCCCCTTTTGATTCAAAACTCGTTTATACTTTTCATAAATACTGGACCCCCGCAACACAGGATGTGATTCAGAGTTACATTGATTTCGGCAATAAGTATGATGTCCCCCTGTGGCTTGGAGAATCGGGTGAAAACACAGATGAGTGGATTAATGAATTCAGGATCACTCTCGAAAAAAATAACATTGGCTGGTGCTTCTGGCCTTATAAAAAGCTTGACAGCCCGAGAGGTGTTGTTTCAGTAAAAATGCCTTCGGATTATGATCTGATAAAAGATTTCGCTAATGAATTTGATATTTCTTACGGCTATATCAGGGATAAAATTCCCGACCGCAAAAAGATAAAACTTATATTGTCAGAGTATCTGGATAATATCCGATTCTCAGAATGTGTCATCAATGACGGATACCTTAAGGCGCTTGGCCTCAGATAACAATTTCAGTTCCGCCGCATCTAAATGAAAATCAATCACAGTTTATTACTTAAGTCATGCGTATAAAACTCCTCCTTACTTTCATCTTCTTCAACATCCTGATCAATTCCGGTTTTTCACAGGGCGGTGATAAAATCCTTGCCGAATTCGGCAACACTAAAATCACACAGTCAGACTTAAGAAACAGGCTGGAACTTTCTCCTTTTATCAGTAACCGCGGCGGGGGAAGCAGAGATTCACTCCTCTCTGATTTTCTCTATTCAATGATAGCAGAGAAACTCTGGTACAATGAGGCATCAGCAACAGGATTTGAACAGAGTGAGAATTTCAGGTTCTATTTTGAACCGGTTGAGGAGATTATCCTCAGAGATGCGCTTTTCAATAAAGAGATTAAAAGCAAGGTTTTACTGAGCGCTGATGATGTGCAGCGGGCACTTGAAAAGGCACAGGTTATCATAAAGTGCAGAATATTTGTTTCTCAGGATTCCTCGCTTATTCAGAGTTTCATTGATTCGGTTAACACGGGCAGGTATAAATCTGAAGATCTGTTGCCTGCCCTGCCCCGTTTCTCTGAGTTGCAGAATACTCCTGCTGAACTTAAGCTTGGCACCCTTCGTGATGAGGATGCCGAAAACACCGTGTTTTCACTTATACCGGGTCAGGCTTCGCCTGCATTCAGAACCGAATCGGGCTTTGTTGTATTCTATATTACCGATAAAATCAGCAGCCCTTTCAGCCTTACAGATGAAAAAGCGATAAATGACATTAAAAGCACAGTAAGAGAGCGAAGAGTTTTTAACCTTACCGAGAGTTATCTTATAAATCTTCTCACTCCCTACAGAATAAATATTAACGAGCAACTGTTCACAGCAGCTGCCGCCGAAATTCACAGGATACTTCTTACACTCCCGCAGGCACCCTCCGGTGATACCCTTATGAAACCTTATGCACTCACTGAATCTGATTTCACAGGCATTAAATCAGCACTCGGAAAAGAGGTCATCAGCGGTGAGTTCTTCAGAATTGATGATAAAATTATCACACTTAACCGCTTTCTCTCTGACCTCGCTTTTTCTGAACCCCTCTTCAGATCGGGTAATAAAAATCAGGTTTTTCAGCGGTTAAGCCGGCTGGCAAAAGATTTTGTTCAGAAGCAGATTCTGACTCTTGAGGCAAGGAAACTTAATCTCGGAAATGACCCTGCTGTGATGAAGGATATTCAGAGCTGGAAAGAAAATCTTTTATCTCAGATCCTTAAAGTGTCATATCTTGATTCTGTAAGAGTTACCGATTCTGAGACTGAAGAATATTACCGCTCGGGACTTTCAACCGACAAAGACTTCCTTCTGATAAATCTCACACTCGTCACGGTTCAGTCACCGGAGGAAGTTGAAAACATCCTCAGGCTTACCGATACCGGCACTTCATTTGAATCAGTTGCCGCCTCTTACGGCAGGACAGATTCACTTGTGAATGAAAAAGGTGTAACCGGCTTAAAACCCGCCCTGCTGCTCGGCGATCTTGGCAGAACCGCATCCTCCCTTCCCCTTAATCAGCTTTACGGACCCATTAAAAGAGGCAGCAGTTTTACCGTCTTTATGGTCACCGAAAGAAAAGAGGTTGGTGATTCCGTAAAAATTGATTTTGAACAGAACCGGGAAATAATCAGAAATCATCTTTTTGTTAAAAAACTTAACAGATTTGTTGCCGGTAAAACAAAGGATTTTGCAGATAAGTATAACGTGAAAGTTTATCCGCAGAATCTGCAGGATATTAAAACCACGGATATCAAAATGTTTGTTCACCGTCTGATGGGATTCGGCGGCAGAATAGCTGGTGTTCCGCTGCTTGATAACTGGGCGGAATTCATAGATTCCACGGAACTGAGAAAAGTGCTGCTCCCCTGATTATGGTAATTTTCGTATATAAACGAAAAATATCATAATAATTTTCGATTATATGCGAGAAAACTTATGCATCAGGCCTTCCTGCTCCTCTGAGCAGATTGTTATTTCCACTCTGACGCTTGCATGAGGAAGTTTTCCCGGGTTATAAAATCTGCTTTTGCATCCTTATAAGTATTGAGGAATGTGACCGGTAAACGACCTGCTGATTTCTCCGACAGCTTGATTTCATATCCCGAAAGTCTCCCGTCAATTTCTTCAACGAGATCAGTTTCCTGTCCCTGCTGAGTCCTCCAGAAATAAAGATTCGGACGGTCACTTTTGTTCATCAGAAATTTAATCCTCTCCGAAATCACAAAGTTCTCCCAGAGAGCTCCTGCATCCTGCCTCTGATTCAGCGGACTGAAATCGGAAATCACCGAATTTCTTATTCCCGTGTCATAAAAATAGATCTTCCTCATTTTCGTTATCTCATTTCTGAGATTGCGCTTGAAAGGCGGGAGGCGGAATATGATAAATGATTTCTCCATAAGATCAATATATCTGCTGACGGTACCGATGTCTATTCCGAGTTTAGAAGCAAGCTCATTGAGTGAGACCAGGCTTCCGGTCTGGTACGCCAGGAGCTGCAACAGCTTTTCGATCACCTCAGATCGCCTGAGATCCCTGAACATCAGCACATCTTTATAGAGGTAGCTTGAAGACAGCTCCCTCAGCAGTCCCCTCTTATCAAACTGCTCGGTGATTACGGCAGGATACATTCCGTAGATCACATAATTTTCAAGTGTGCTTCTGGTTCCGGCATATCCTGTATATTCCAGCACCTCCTTTATGGTCACAGGCGGGAGTGTTATCTCAAATTTTCTTCCTGTAAGGGGTTCAAAGATTGTATCTGATAACCCGAGTGCGGATGAACCGGATGCAATAACCTGAACTTCCTTTATCTCGTCGGCAAAGAGTTTGAGAGTGATACCCAGCTCAGGAACACGCTGGGCCTCATCTATGATTATGAGCTTTTTGTTTCCCGCTATCAGTCTGAGCTCAGAGGCAGACCTGACTGAAAGCATCTCCCTTACGGAGAGTTCGTCACAGTTCAGAAACAGCGATTCCTCTCCCATCCCGGCATGAATACTCTTAAGCAGAGTGGTTTTTCCGGTCTGTCTTGCCCCTGTGAGTATGACAAGTTTACCGCGGAACAGTCTGTTTTTTATTTCTTCTTCTGAATGCCGCCTAATCATGGACTTCTTCCTGAGTTATCGGTTTTTAATTTCTCTGCTGATAACTGCAAAGATAATAAAACCGGCTTAAAATTAGTAATTTTCGTATATAAACGAAAAATATCATAATAATTTTCGATTATATGCGAGAAAACTTATGTTATTGGTTGCTTCCACTGATTTTCACACCGGATCAGGATACATCTGCTGCGTCCGGATTTATTCATTTCTTCGCCTGAATGAAACCCCATGGAGTTCTCATCCATTTCCACTTTTCGTAAAAATATATTATAATTGGAGATAACTTGCGAGAAGAGAATGAGACAGAACTGCTTAAAGATATTTTACCGCCTCACTGCAATTTTAATAATCATGACGGGGCAATTATTCTCTCAGAATAATTTCACGCTTCTGCGCGGATTCACACACTCCCCGTATTTCAGCGAACAGATTAAAACTTTTAACATAATCTCAGATGTCAGGGT
>JABWCA010000270.1 GCA_013359345.1 Ignavibacteriaceae bacterium | reverse complement strand
GTTGAAAATGATATCACGCTCAGGAGCATCATGATAGCGAAGATGAAAAGCCCGAATCCGAATATTTTCTTCTTCTTTTCCCAGGTGAGAGTAAAACTCTGGGAGTTCGTCTTCTTTTCAGCCGGTTTCTTTTTAGCCATCCTGATGAAAGTTAGTTAAATGATGAGAGATAATTTAAAGAAAAAGCTGCCATATCAGTAAATTTTTGGTTTCCCGTAAAAAAACAGATATGACAGCCTGAAATTTACTTTTTTATGCTGTTACTCAGAAATACGGGCACCAGACCGGTTACATTAAGTCTGACACAGTAATTAATGTCTTCCTCAAAACCCGCATCGGAAAGTAACATTCCGTGCTCTGAGTTTTTAACCCGCTCATTAAGTTTTGCCGCACTCTCCTCATACAGTGTAAGAGCAGCCTGTGCAGAGTCTTTAAGGCGGAGTGTCCTGTCATTTGATTTCAGCAGCTTGATTATATACCCGGCGCAGATTGTGTCTTCATAACTGAATTCTCCTCCGCGTCCCGAACATACAATTTCAACATCATCTCCGGCAGCTTTCAGTTTTTCTGCCACTGCGGCGGCATTCAGAAAAGCTGCGATATATGTCGCTTTTGAGAATTTGGTCTTAACTATCGCCTTAGAACCGTTTGTGGTGAAAAAGACAACAGTTTTACCTTCAATAACTTCCCTGGTGTATTCAAGGGGTGAGTTACCGAGATCAAAACCCTCTATTTTGCGCATATTTTTCTCGCCGCCTCTTACAATTTTTCCGCCAAATGAATTAGCGGAAATTTTTGCCCCGAACTCAAGCGATGCAACAGGAATTATCTCCCTGGCACCATTCTCAAGAGCAGTGAGTATGGTTGAAGTGGCTCTCAGAACATCTATGACAACCGCCGTTTTCCCTGTAAAATATAATTCATCAACCTGATTAGGTGATAAAACAACGTTCACCCGCATATTAAAACATCATTTCTGAATAAATGGTAACTTAACTATCCTTGCGGGAACTGCGGTATTCCTGATTGAAAAAGATAACTGATGCTCCCCGTCAAGAAATTTACTGTCAACATACGCCAGCGCTATGCCTTTATCAAGCATGGGACTCAGAGTTCCGCTTGTCACAACACCGGCTTTTTCTTCTCCGCACATAACATCATAACCGTGTCTCGGAAAAACTCTTGAATCGGCAATAAGCGGGGTCAGCTTACGTCCCAGACCCTGCTGCCTGCTTCTGAGTATCGCATCTTTACCGATAAAGCTCTCTTTACCGAGTTTTGTGATCCACCCGAGTCCGGCTTCAAGGGGGTTGGTTCCTGCATCAATATCGTTTCCGTAAAGGCAGTAACCCATCTCCAGCCTTAATGAATCCCGGCATCCGAGCCCTGCGGGTTTAACCCCGAGCTCTTTGCCTGCTTCAAATATGGCATCCCAGAGTGAATTTGCAAAATCTTCATTTCCTTTAAAGTATATTTCATATCCCAGCTCACCGGTGTAACCGGTTCTTGAGACAATCATTTCTCTCCCCTGAAACTCAGCATAAGTGAAATGATAATACTCCATCGGGAATCCTGTCATGAAAAGCTTTTCAATAAGATTTCTTGATTCGGGACCCTGAACAGCTATCAGAGAATATTCATCGCTTTCATTTGAAATGGTTACGCCGAAATTGTTGTTGCTGTTCATCCATTCAACATCCTTGTCAATGTTTGAAGCATTGATTACAAGCATGTATTCCGTGTCGCTGATTTTATAAACCAGCAGGTCATCAACAATTCCGCCGTCTTCATAGCACATTGCAGAATACTGCACTCTGCCGTCAAAAAGTTTTGAAGCATCATTAACCGTTATGTGCTGAACAAAATCAAGGGCTTTTTCTCCCCTGATGAACACTTCGCCCATGTGGGAGACATCAAAGATCCCGACACTGTTCCTAACGGCTTTATGCTCGGCTATAATTGATTCATACTGTATGGGCATTGCAAAGCCGGCAAATTCAACAAGCTTTGCGCCGTGTTTCTGATGTGATTTGTATAATGTGGTCTGTTTCACTTTTCCGTCCGATATTATTTTTGACTTTTCTGCCAGTCGCTCAGAAATTTATCCAGACCGAGATCAGTCAGCGGATGATTAAAGAGTTTATCAATCACACTGAAGGGAATTGTTGCCACATCGGCTCCCATCATTGCAGCCTGCACAAGATGAATGGGATGTCTTACGCTGGCAACCAGCACCTGTGTGCTGAAACCGTAATTCTGATAGATCGTGATAATTTCTTCAATCAGATTCATGCCGTCAGTTGATATATCATCAAGTCTTCCTACAAAGGGGCTGATATATGTTGCACCGGCTTTAGCTGCAAGCAGAGCCTGCGATGCCGAAAAGCAGAGTGTCACATTAGTTCTGATGCCTTCATCGGTGAGGGTTCTCACTGCTTTAAGACCTTCTCTTATGAGCGGAACCTTAACCACAATATTTTTGTGAATGGCAGCTAACTCTCTCGCTTCTTTGAGTATTCCCTCATAATCAGTTGAAATCACTTCCGCACTGATGGGTCCGTCAACAATACCGATTATTTCATCAAGCAGTTCCCTGAAATTCTTTCCTTCTTTTGAGACAAGCGACGGGTTGGTTGTAACGCCGTCAAGAATGCCAAGGGCTTTAGCCTCTTTGATTTCATTTATATTAGCTGAGTCAATAAATATCTTCATCTTATTCCTCTGTGTTTGACGCAAATAACGGGGTTACTTCAGTTTTATCCTTAGCCAGATAAAATTTAAACTGATCAACCGGCAGTAATTTATCTTCAGTTAATTTTATACGCGTTTTAAATTTGAACTGCATTTTGAGCAGAGTGTTTATTCTGCCTTCCCTGAGGCTCTGACATACATTAGGATTACATTTGAGCAGGAGGCTTCTTTCATCACGGGCGCTCCTGAACTTGGTAAGCCATTCTTCTATTTCATGTATGATGTGTGATTTTTTGGTCAGAACTCCTGTGCCGAGGCAGTAGGGACAAACTTCATTAATGGTCTGCATAATGTTCTGCCTTACTCTCTGCCTGGTTATTTCAATCAGACCGAAATCAGACATCGGCAGCACCGAAACTTTTGCCCTGTCTTTCTTAAATTCTTTTCTCAGCTCATCATAAACTTTCTTGCGGTTTCTGTCATCCTCAAGATCAATAAAGTCAATGACAATAAGTCCGCCTATATCCCTCAGCCTCAGCTGCCTTGAAATTTCACGGGCTGCTTCAAGGTCAGTTCTGAGCGAGTTCATCTCCTGATCCTTGCTGGCTGCATATTTACCGCTGTTAACGTCAATAACAACCATCGCCTCTGTGTGTTCAATTATCAGATATCCGCCGCTCTTAAGGGGCACTCTTCGTGAGAACAGCTCCCTGATCTGTGTTTCAATCCCGAAAGCCTCAAAGATAGAGTCAGATTCACGGTAGAGGTGAATCTTATCAACAAGTTCAGGCTGCACAACCGCAAGATAATCCCTGATCTCTTTATGCACCTTCTTTGAGTCGACATATACCTTAGTGACATCAGAGGTGAACAGATCCCTGATCACACTGGCTGTTGTGGTCACGTCCTGATAGATGAGTGAAGGCGGATCAAGTTCTTTTGCTTTTTCCTGGATCGTAACCCAGCTTTTCCACAGATATTTGAGGTCCTCTTTAAGAGATTCCTCATTCTGATTGCGGGCAACAGTCCTGATTATAAGTCCGCAGTTTTTGGGAATAATAGTGCGGGCAATGGATCTGAGACGTCTTCTTTCCTTGAAATCGGTTATTTTCTTTGAAACACCAATCTTGTTGTCATAGGGAAGAAGAACGCAGAACCGGCCTGCAATTGAAATGGCTGAAGTAACCCTTACACCTTTATTGGTGACGGGTTCTTTCGTGATCTGTATAAGTATCCGTTCCCCTTTTTGAAGAACCGGAACTCCGTTAATTGTTTTTCTTACAATTTCTTCCGGCTGCTGAGCTTCCTGACGGTCATCATCCTCTTCATCGTCATCGTCAAAGAGTCCCTGAATGTCTTTGGTTTGCTCACCTATATCCGAAAAGTGTAAAAATGCATCATGCTGCATTCCGATATCAATGAATGCCGCTTTGATGCCGGGAAGTACCCTCGCAACCTGACCAAGATAAATATCACCGACCATCCTCCTGCTTTCGGGATAGTCAACAAAAAAGTCTACTAACTTATTGTCTTCGGTAATAGCTACTCTTGTCTGCGTTGTCGAGGAATTGATTATAATTTCTTTTACCATGTTACCGACAAATCCGCATTTAGGAGTGCTCCTTTACCATAAAACACAACAGGGGTACAAACTCTGAAAGTCTGTACCCTCTCTGATGCGTCTTTAAGCAAATCTCCGTTAATAATATCAGCGGTGAGAAATATTCTCTCTGATCCGCAATTAATTATTGTTACTACCGGGTCTGGGGCCTCTGTGATGGTCTCTCTTCTCTGATGAGTCGCCTGAGTGAGCAGGTCTTTCTATAAGAGCCCTGCGGCTTAAACTCATCTTGCCGTTTTCCATTCTGAGGAGTTTTACCTTTACAGGATCTCCTTCTTTCAGATAATCTGTAACACTGGCTACTCGCTTGTGATCAATTTCAGATATATGAAGAAGACCTGATTTACCCGGTAATATTTCGACAAGTGCCCCGAATTCCATGATTTTCACCACTACGCCGTCATATTCAGCGCCAATCTCGGGGATCATTGTCATTTTTTTAATATGATCTTTACAGGCCTGAGCAGCGGCTCTGTTAGCGGAAGCTATATTAACGGTACCGTCATCTTCAATTGCTATTTCAACTCCGAAATCTTTCTGCATTCCCTGCACGGTCTTGCCGCCGGGACCAATGAGCATACCAATCTGATCAGTTTCAACCTTGATCTGAATGATGCCCGGAGCATGCTGTGAAACCTGCGGCCTTGGCTCACTGATTGCACTGTTCATGATGCCGAGTATGTGCAGCCTGCCTTCTCTGGCCTGTCTGAGGGCT
This sequence comes from Ignavibacteriaceae bacterium, assembly GCA_013359345.1. Classification (GTDB taxonomy): domain Bacteria; phylum Bacteroidota; class Ignavibacteria; order Ignavibacteriales; family Ignavibacteriaceae; genus JABWCA01. The sequence continues at coordinate 164 of JABWCA010000270.1, read as the reverse complement.
GTCTCCATAATTTCGAAAGAAACGCCTCTTATCTTAATGTCCATCTGGAAACCGGTTATACCATTTGAGGTTCCGGCAACCTTAAAGTCCATATCGCCGTAATGATCCTCGTTGCCGAGAATATCAGAAAGAACGGCAAAACTGTTTCCTTCTTTTATGAGTCC
>JABWCA010000269.1 GCA_013359345.1 Ignavibacteriaceae bacterium | reverse complement strand
CTGATTGTGGTTTCCGGGTTAAACGGATTGGGATAATTCTGATGCAGAATAAATGAAGAGGGAGCGCCTTCATTTTTAACGTCAGTCACAACAAACTGAATTTCTTTTTCTGCGGCAACCAATGGAATGTTGGGAGTGGTATGATACATCTGAACAAATTTCTGAGCATCATAAGTCGGTACATGAGTAAGGTGATCGGCAAACTCCCACATCACAGTCTGAAAAAGCAGTTTAGTGTTAACAGTAACCGAAGCTGCATTACCCCTGGCAAACCTGTATCTCACCACATCTTTGCCGCTTCCCTCAATGCCGCCTGATTTGTTGAAATTGGGATCATACAGTGCTTCGCCGTAAATTTTTGTGCTGTCATAAGAGCTGTGCTGTGATGTAAAACCGACTGGCGGAATGCGGTTATCTTTAAGGTATGTTGCAGCTCTGAGAAGAGTGTAAGTTCTCTCATTATCAACATCACCAATGATTGCCTCATAAACCTGAATCTGGTCACCCTGATTAATAACATCATAGTGCTTTTCATACGATGAATCATATCCGAGAATTCTTCCCTCAGAATTGTATCTTCCGTTATCAAACATTACATTGCCGAGATGGTCCTTTGCCTGAAGATTTATCCACATCCTTCGGGTAGGTATGCCGGAGGGAATTTTGTGACCTGTAAGATTCTGAATAACAACGGTAATCTCGATTGTATCACCGATAATTTCTGATGTGGCGGAGAGGCTTATCCCGTTACGCAGATTCTGAAGCGCTTTTTCCTGAGTGCCGGTGATCTGTGCAGCAGTGGCGGTAAGCCCGAGGGAATCGATATTGTTTTTCATCATCTCAAGCATGTAATAATTTCCGCCGACAAAATCATGTTTCCTGAACGGGGCACGCTTCACAACATGCCATGCGGGTATGGTTGCAATATCTATGGAATCAGTTATAACGGGCATGTGGCATGACTGACAGTTGGTTGAAGTACCATTATAAACCGAGTTTTTCCACTCAAGGTAAGGTGTCTGTTCAGGAAATGTGCCCGCAATCTGGTTGTTATTATCAAGATAAGGAGTAAAGAGAGTATGACAGGTTGCGCAAAGCTCTGAAGAATTCATGTGCGTTGCAAAAACAGGAGTGAAGTTACTCATGCTTATCATGGGCTGGGCAAGAGGATTCTGATAAGGTCCGTAGATTATTCTGGTGGTATCAATTTTATAGTGACCCGAGTAACTGGCCTGCTGTCCGAAATTTTCGGGCTTAATCTGATGGCATACTGTACAATTGACTCCGTCGTTAGCAAAAGTGCTGACTCTGAGGCTGTCCATTGTATAGAACTCATTACCTGCGCGTTCAGACTCAGTATAACCCATAGGGGCATGACATCTTGTACAGGTATTTTCGATAGTATTTTTCAGCATCGGAAACCGGTTGGTTTCTTCTGAAACCATTGCCCGCCAGAGAGGGTCTTTTGAAGAATTACCCATCATGGTTGAACGCCATGCGGTGACCATTGATATATCCTGACCGTTATGAGTCAGTACATTCACCCCGTCGCTGGAGTGGCAGATTGCACAATTACCTGAGCCGGCAAACATTGAAGTCTGTACATTGGGGAGCGGTGCCTGGGCAGATAACGAAAAAGTAAAAAGAACAATAATTGCAATAATTGATTTCAGCATAATAAAGACGAAATAATCTGAATAAATCTTTTTCAGTTTGATGCAAAAAACGAAATCACGGTTTAAATAGCAAATTAATTATTCGGGCTGAGATATTATGGTGAATATCCGGTGGTTTTTCTTCATCAATTCCGGTTCTTTAAATTATAAAAATCATGAGCGGCTCAGGAAGTGATTCTGCTGTTAAAAATACTTTTGAATTTTCAGTAAAATACCTTTATTTTGTAACAATGATATAAATAAAAGGCAGGTTATGGCAAAGTCATTAAGACAACAGAAAATGGAAGAGCAGCTCAGGAATGATATTATAAAGGCTGCCCTTGAAATTGCGGAAAGTGAGGGCTGGGAGGCTGTCTCGACAAGAAAAATTGCTGATAAGGTAGAGGCAACCACCACCCCGATATATCATTATTTTGGCAGTAAGGAAGGAATTCTTGAAAAAATTCAGCTTGAAGGGTTCAGAAAATTCAGAGAGATAGTCACTTCAGGGGCTGGTTCATCGGCAGATGCTGATGAAGCGCTTCTGAATATAGCCATGAACACATTTGAGTTTGCTGCTGGCAGCCGCCAGTTATACAAGCTTATGTTTAATCTTGACGGGGTGTACTGCGGCGGCAAGCCGAAAGATGAAATAAAGGCAACCACAAAAGTGCTTATGGATGTTCTGAAAAAAATCACTCCCTCTGATGTTCTTGATAATTTTATGAATTACTGGGCGCTTACCCACGGCTTCATCACAATAGGGCTTACTCAGGATCTGGGCACCGATCTCAGGTCAATGGAAAGCGTCTACAGAAACGCGGTGAAAAGGTTTACGGGGAGCCTGAGACAGTGATCAGTATCATCAGTCCGCGGCGGATCAGCGGCCACAATTGCCCGCATCAAATTTTCATGATAAGGGTGGCGTGATGGAGCTGTTTCTGAAGGCGCTGAAATTTGCAGCGGATAAGCATAAAAATCAGAAAAGGAAAAATTTTGCGGGTACTCCGTATATCAATCATCTTATTGATGTTGCTGATCTGATATCTGAAAAGGGCGGGGTTAATGATGAAATAATTTTAACCGCTGCTGTTCTGCATGATACTATTGAAGATACTGATACAACCGCTGAAGAGCTGACTTTATTGTTTGGCGGAAAAATTTGTCATATTGTTCTTGAGATGAGTGATGACAAGACTCTTGATAAGAAGGTGAGAAAGCAGAAGCAGGTTGAAGATTCACGTCACAAATCTTATGAAGCCAGGGTGATTAAAATTGCCGATAAGATCAGTAATGTGAAAGATGTTCTCTATAATCCCCCCGCTTTATGGACAACATCAAGAAGACGGGACTATCTTTTCTGGGCCCGTGAGGTGGTGAATTCAATAAGGGGAACAAATGCAGGGCTTGAGGCAGAATTTGACGCTTTGTTCTCAAAACTGGATGAGATAGGATAACAGGTTTAAGGGAAACATGGAGAAAATCACAGGAGAACTTGACCGTTACTTGTTTTATAACCCTTCAACCGGCTACGGTGTATTCAAGCTTAAAGGTGGTGCAGTTGTGGTCAGCAGTTTTGAGCGGCTTCTTGCAGGTGATCATTTTGAATTCACCGGTGAGTGGGTTGAACACAAGACATACGGCAAACAGTTTGCAGCCAAAGAGTTTAAAAAAATTGAGATTGATAATAAGCCTTCCGTCCTGAAGTTTCTTGAATCGGGTGCGGTAAAAGGTATAACCAAAAATCTTGCGAATAAGATAGTTGAAAAGTTCGGCGAAAGAACTCTTGATGTCCTGAACAATTCACCTATCCAGCTCATCAATATTCCGGGAATAGGGCTGAAAAGTTATGACAAGATCAAAAAGAGCTGGGAGCTCAGAAAACATGATATAGAAGTTCTTGTATATCTGGCTCAGTTTAACCTCTCTGTGAATCTCTCTGCCCGCATAGCCGAGTACTATGGCAAAAGCACCCAGCTTACAATAGAAACCAACCCGTATCAGCTCATATTTACAATCAGAGGAATAGGTTTTGTTACCGCCGATAAAATTGCACGGCGTTTAAGACTTCCCATGAACCACCCTGACAGGCTCAGAAGCGGCGTTATATATGTATTTGAAAACCTTGCACAATCCGGAGGTCACACTTACCTTCCGCTTGAAGTTCTGCTTAAAGAGGTTAAAAAGGAACTTGAAGTAAGCGCAGATGAGATAATGCCTGTTGTTGATGAACTTGCTTCGGAGGGGATACTCTTTAAAAAGGAAAATTTTTATTTTCTTAAAAAGCTTTATGAGACAGAGCGCCTTGCAGAAAATCAGCTTTTTGAGCTTAACCACTCCAAACAGTTGTTCAAGATAAATCCAACCCGTAATAAAGAATATTCTGACGAACAGCTGCTTGCAATTAATAAGAGCTGTTCAGAAAAACTGATGATCATAACAGGCGGTCCGGGCACAGGTAAAACAACCACGCTTGAAGAAATTGTTGCGCTCCACAAAAGAATGAAAAGAACAATTCTGCTTTGTGCCCCCACAGGGAGAGCGGCAAAAAGAATGACAGAAGTGATTGGTGAAGAGGCTAAGACAATTCACCGGCTGCTTGAATATGACGGCGAAAAAAATAAATTCAGATATAATGCAGATAACAGATTAAAAGCTGATCTGATTATTATAGATGAACTTTCCATGGTGAATATTGAGCTGTTTTACTCCCTCATTCAGGCGGTGAAACCGGGCACGACCGTTGTGTTTGTCGGAGATAAAGATCAGCTGCCGCCCATTGGTCCAGGTAATCCTCTGCTTGATATGATAGAATCGCAGAACATACCGGTCATCACCCTTAACAAAATCTTCAGGCAGGTAGAGCAGAGCCGTATTATCAGGAACTCCCACCTTATCAATAAGGGGCAGCAGCCCGATCTGGAAAACAGCGAGGGGACCGACTTCTATTTTATCGAGCGCGAAGCCGCTGCCATACCTGATCTTATCACAAAGCTCTGTTCTGAGGTTTTTCCGCAGAAGTTCGGGTTTGATCCCAAATTCGATATTCAGGTGCTCTCACCCAGTTACAAAGGACATGCCGGGGTGGATAACCTCAATAAGATGCTGCAGGAGAGCCTGAATGCAAGAGGATTTGTTTTCGGATCGGCACTGAAAAAGTTCAGGGTGGGGGATAAGGTGATGCAGACGGTCAACAATTATGATAAAAACGTCTTTAACGGTGATGTTGGCATTGTGAACAGAGTTGATGACGAAGAGGAAGTGGCATTTATAAAATACGGCGATGATATTGTTGAATATGAGTTTGAAGATCTGGATGAACTTACTCTCGCATACGCAACAACCGTGCATAAAGCGCAGGGATCAGAATACCCATGTGTCATTTTTCCTGTCACTTCAGAACATAATTTCAATCTGAGGCGTAATCTTATTTATACAGCCGTTACACGCGCTAAAAAGATGATGGTAATGATAGGACAAAAAGACGTTCTGCGCGAAGCAATCAAAAAAAGTGACACTGACCGCAGATTCACTTCATT
>JABWCA010000268.1 GCA_013359345.1 Ignavibacteriaceae bacterium | reverse complement strand
CAAAAGAAATTGTGGTGTCACAGATAGATCTTAACGGGTCGTCACCTCATCTGATTCAGTTAATTCAGGGTAAATCCGTAAAATCCAGAACGAGGTTTATTGATAATAACTCTTACAGCGGGATGTGGTATCTTAATAATACCACAACATCATTTACCGCACCGGTTCTTGTGTTTGATTCGGTAACAGTGCAGAAGATGGGTCAGTACAGGCATTCGGCTTACACTCCCACAGATACGACATGGACAGAGATATTCAGAATTGATACTTCGCTTACCCCGACAGCGTATCATGAAGCAGAGGAGGGATCCTGCACTCCGGCAGCTTTTTCGCTTGAACAGAACTATCCGAATCCGTTTAATCCGGCAACCAGAATCAGATTTTCGATTACAGAGAGGGCGTTTGTTGAGATTGATATTTTTAATGCAGCAGGTGAAGCTGTGTGTCATTATGAGGAAGGCGAACTTATGCCGGGCAGATATTCCAGACTGATTGATGCAGGCAAATTTACAAGCGGTGTCTATTTCCTGAGAATAAGTGCAGGCAATTACAGCGGAATCATCAAAATGATACTGATAAAATAGTTTTGTAATCTGAGTGCTGCGCAGCCAACGGCAGCGGTTCTTCCTGAGTACTGTAAACTCAGTGCAAGACTTATTTTATGCTTTGAAAAAGCAGCTCCATGAAGTTAATCTGCAACAGGCTGTTTTTCCCCGGATATTACAGCGTATTAAATAGAAAATAAAAAGGGACCGGGTGAATTGCCCGGTCTCTTCAATCACATCAGAAAAGCGCCTGCCATACTGAAAACACCCTCAAATGATCTATCCACCTGCTCTTTATCTTTTGCAGAAACAGGGAAAGGATTTTCATGCGAATACTGATAGGGGAAGTCAGTCATTTTCACGCAGTCGGCAGATTTCCCGGTATAGGTTAACTTTGTCCCTTCGGGATGGAATACTCTGTCCTGCAAAAGATTCACCACCATGAGCCGGCTTTTGAGTTCATGAAAAAGCATATCTCTGAATGATCTCAGATTACCCGAATTAACCATCATCCTGAATGCTGCCCCGATTGAATCAAGTTTGGAGACAAGATCAGACAGGGCTTCTTCACGCTTAATGTTTTCATCAAAGTTGTTGTAATAGTCATTCATGGATTCGGAAGCCTGGCTGTCCATTATTGCCTTTGAAACCGGATCGGTATTATCAAGAGTGGAGCCGCCGCAGAAAACAAACAGTCTTGAATCTGAAAGTTGCCCGCTTGGATCGCTCATGAGTAAAATCTCACCAAGAAACGAACCGATTGAGTAACCAAAAAAATCAATTACAGCATTGCTTTTAATGTGGGCATTATTTCCGCTTTTAATTTCCATAATAAGTTTGGTAAGGTCATTAAGAGTCTGCAGCCCTGAAACCAGAAAACGCTCAGGAGCAAACTGAAGCCTTGTGCTAAGCGCAACATTTGCAAATGATGATTCGGTTAAACCGGGGAGAAGAGCCATTCTCTCTTTGCAGACCTCAAACATAAGCCGGGGGTTGCTCCACTCTTTCGGGGCACGTTCCATATGAAATGCCAGCGGAAACATCAGCACGGCTTTTCCGGTCTTATTGCTGATTTCTCTCACCCATGGGAGATATTTATCCCAGTTCCTTTCATTCAGTCCGTGAAGCAGCAGAATTACGGAGTCAAGTTTCTCTTTGCCTTCACGTCTGAACAGATGATAATTGAAATTGTAGTTGGTGTCAAAACTGCTGTCGGGGGCATTAAGATTTCTGAAAAAATATTTATTTGTATTGGCGTTATTGTTAAGAAAATATTTAAGGAGAACGCTGTAAAGACAGTTTGTTTTTGTCTTCACTTCCTCATGATAAATTTCATGATAATCTGACCGGAAGGGTGAGGTTACGAAGTTCCATTCAGTGTCATTCATTACAAGTTTTCCGCCTGCGTAGAAAGCGTTTCTTGTTGTTTCGAAATTCCCGTTAAAACTCATTGAAGCCTCTTGTTATTTATATTCATCATATTCTGCAGCTCTTTCTTTTTCTTTTTGAGCAGTTCTTCCCACCGGTTGATTCCTTCTTTAAGCATATTCATTTTGCTGAGCAGTTTTTCAATATCGCTGTTCATCACATCAATTTTTGCTGATACCGCTGATTTTTCGAAATTCGAAAACTGTGTCTGCAGGGCAAGGTAGTCCCTGAAATGATCAGAAACGATTTTAATCTCATCAAGTGTGTATCCGAAATTCTGCAGATCGAGAATCAGAGAGCAGAGGTATACATAGACATCAGCATAGAGTCTGAATCCGCCCTCGCTCCGCATATCAGGCTCAATAATGCCCTTATCTTCCCAGTGCTTGATGGTTCTGGGGGATACGTTTATTTTATCAGCCAGTTCGCCCACAGTTAAAAGTTTCCCGGTTACAGGATCGTTCTCTTTCGGCTGGTTAGCGGGGAGACCAACCTTTTTTATAATTTTACCGATCTCCTGAAGTGAGTAGCCTAACTCAGTCAGCTTCATAATGTGCTCACACTGCGCTATGGCATCTTCGTTATAGAAAGGGGTTTTTTCCTCTGTCTCACCCGAAGGCTTAATAAGTTTTTCTTTTTCCCATTCAAGAATGATGATTTCAGAAACGCCGGTTTTGGCCGCAAGTTCATTCAAAAGATAAATATTTTTCATGTATACCTAAACGTATAGATTAATTATTAAAGTGTACGTTAACGTATAGTAATATATGCTAAAGCAATCTGATTGTCAAGAGAATATTTTAATAGTGAACCATTATTCGGTATTTGTGTGACTGACAATATCTTTTACGGGGAACCGGCGCGGTGGATTATTTATTAAACCGGAAGCACCGGCCTCTGAAAAGAAGCTTTATCCGTATATTTGAATGATGCAGTTATATTTTTATTGATCTATTAAATACGCAGGTGAAAATTGTTTTCCGGAAAAATAAATCTTAAAGTAATAAGAGACTATGCTGTAATCACCGTTGGTGCGGCGGTTATGGCGCTTGGTATCGGCATATTTCTTGTTGATGCCAAAGTGGTGCCCGGAGGGGTAAGCGGTCTCTCAATGGCAATACATTATTTAACAAATAACTCCGTTCCTGTGGGTATGCTTATGTGGGTCTTTAATGTTCCTCTCTTTTTATGGGGAATCAAAGAGCTTGGCAAAAGTTTTGGTGCCCGCACTTTTTACGGCTTCACCATGAACTCGTTTTTTATTGACTTTTTCAGAGGTGATATCCCGGGTCTTAACTTCATAAGGCTTCAGGAATCACAGACTGTTCTTGATCTCTATAAAAATGATTTCCTTTTTATGATTCTTATCGGATCGGTTCTGCTCGGGGCAGGGCTGGGACTCATATTCAAATTCAAAGGCACCACGGCAGGATCTGACATTGTTGCAGCCATCCTTAATAAAAGATTTGGCATTAAACCGGGCCAGGCGATAATGATAATAGACTTCTTCGTGATTGCCCTTGCGGGGTTTATCATTGATCAGAAAGACCTTTCACCGGAGAGGCCTGCACTCTCATTAACTCTCTACGCTTTCTTTCTGCTGATTATCTCATCAAGGATTGTGGATGTCATTATTGACGGATTTGATTATGCCAGAGGCGTATTCATCATTACTGATAAAAATGATGAAGTTGCTGAGGTGATTATGAGTAATCTTTCACGCGGGGCAACAGCATTCAAATCAAGAGGGCTCTACAGGAATATTGACAGGGAAGTGATTTACACCGTGGTGACAATCAAGGAGCTGAGCATTCTGGAAGACCTTGTGCACAAGGTTGATCCCAATGCATTCATGGTGGTCAATAATGTTCATGAGGTGCTGGGTGAAGGATTCAGGAAGAGGATCTGATCCCTGGAACTGATGATCCGTTTAAAAGTGAAAAAGCCCGGTGAGACCCGGGCTTTTTTATATCAGAACATAATGCCGAAATCAAGAATCAGCTGGGCAACTCTTCTTTCATTAAAAGCCACCTCAATTCTTGCAACGTTATAAGGGAGGGATAAGACTGTCATGCCAAAACCGTATCCTTTTGAAAACTGATCCCACGCAAATGAATCTTCTGGGTTTTTTGCAATTCCTGCATCAGCAAATACCTGGAAAGCAAGCCCTATACGGTAAGATGTAAGACTTTTGGGAATCAGAGGCAGATCAAACTCAAGATGCCAGTCTTTAAAGACAATGTAATAAGCTTCAAGCGATGTTGTGTAAATGCTTTTCCCCTCGCGTTTGCTGAAGAAATGGCCTCTTATCTTTTCTGTGGTGCCTAAAAATGCATAATCATAATAGGGTATGTTATCCCCGAATACCTGATTGGTGCTGAGGCGATACTTGGCATAAAGTGAGCCGGTAATATTGAAATAGTTGCGGTAATCAAGAGTCAGTTCATGGTGGCTGATTTCGCTGTTGCCTATACCTTTGTAAATATATTCTGCGGAGAAGAAATTACCATCGGTGGGGAATTGTCTCAGATCCCTTTTGTCATAGGTGTATCTTGCTCCCGCAAAGCCAAAGCGGTCAATATTTGATGAAGAGGCAGTAATGCCCTTAACGTAACGGGGAGCCTCAAGATATGAAAAACCCGCATAAACATCTATCTTATTGAAGATATTAACTCTTTTGCCTAATCCCAGCAGATATTTGAATGTCTTGTAATTAAATTCATCGCCAAAAAGTGCATCGGCCTGAATGCTTCTGTTTTTTGAGGTTACATATTCAAGTGAGGACTGGAATGATATCTCTTCTTTGCGTGAAAGATAAGGGATGTAATAATTCAGTACATAAGAAGGGTCATAACCAAAACCCGCGCGCATGTAAATGTTTTCGTTTCTCCCTCTGAAATTGAACCACTTAAGCTCGGCGCCAAATGAAAGCTTGTTGATATCCTTTTCATGCATGTAGAGATACGGAAGAGGATAAATATACCATCCTTCGCTCACATTAATGTAGAGCCGGTTGTATCCGTCCTGCTTTGCAACATCAAGGCTTACCTTTGTAAACAGCTGAAGACTGTAAATCCTCTCCTTGTTGTATGCGAGGATGAGTGAATCTATCATTTCTCCGGGTTTGAATGTGAGTTCACCGAGGATAATATCATCATCGGTGATATGGTTACCCGTAATGGTGACAGAATCAATCTTAAATATTAAATCTGTAATTAATGTATCAGGAGCCGGAGACTGAGCGGAAAGGGGTAATTGAAGTACTAAAAG
>JABWCA010000267.1 GCA_013359345.1 Ignavibacteriaceae bacterium | reverse complement strand
CTCCGTTTGAAAGAAAACTTAAGGGGTATCACATTTCAGGAAATGATCTTGAAAATCTCTATGTTGAAGCACTTGCCAAACTGGAGCAGTATCAGGGTTTATATGCTTATCAGAATCTCCGTGCCTTTATGACGGAATACTTCAACCTTGAAATGCCCGGGATGAAAAAACTGTCATCCTCTGAAATCTCTTTTTACACTGTAAGCGGAATTGAACTTCAATTTACATTTAAAACAAATAACGACACGGGAGAATAAAATGGATATTATCTCAAAAAAAACTGAAATATTATTTTTATACGATATTGAAAACGCAAATCCTAACGGGGATCCTCTTAATGAAAACCGCCCACGCTTTGACTCCGAAACTTCAACCGCCATTGTTTCTGATGTACGTCTCAAAAGAACAATAAGAGACTATTGGTATGAATACAAGGGCTACAACGGGAGCTCAGGCAAAGATATCTTTGTAAGAGAGATGACTTATAATGATGCCAAATCTCCTGATAAGGAATTCATCCAGGATGGAAAAAGAAGAGCAGGCAATTTCGGTTCTGATAAAGACAGAATTCTTAATGAGTGTCTCGATATCCGGACTTTCGGCGGGGTCATTCCTCTTAAGGATGATTCAATAACTTTTACAGGGCCGGTTCAGTTTCAGATGGGCCGTTCACTTAATCCCGTTGAGATTATAACCGAACAGGGCACAGGAGCATTTGCCGCGGCTGATGGTAAAAAACAATCCACATTCCGCACTGAATACAAACTCCCCTATGCTCTGATCGGTTTTAACGGGGTGGTGAATGAAGTTGCCGCTAAATACACCGGTATGACAGATGATGACCTTGCTTTACTGTTTGAAGGTATCTGGGAAGGCACAAAAAACCTTATCTCCCGTTCTAAATTTGGTCAGAAACCTGTTTTTCTGTTCACAGTCACATTTAAGGATTCATATTATCTGGGCGGGCTCAGACAAAAATGCAAAGTGGTTTCTGATATCAATCCTGAAGCAATCAGGAATCTGACTGATTACAGACTTGATATAACCGAACTGCTTATTGCACTGCAGTCAGTATCAGGCAAAATAAGCAGCATTTCAGTCAAATCAGATCCCCAGCTTAAGCTTCTCCATAACGGGGTTTTATTCACAATTAATGACGGTGATTACGGGAATTTAGCCGAAATTATGCCGTAAAGCCGGACAAGGTAGATTATGAAAATCATAATTTTTGATATAAGCGGTGAGTACGCTCATTTCAGGAAATTCAATACAACGAGCTCTCCTCTCACTTATATGATACCGACCAGAACCGCTCTCTCAGGCCTGCTCGGAGCAGTGAGCGGTTTAGGAAGAGAAGAGTATTATCAGATATTCATGCGTGAAAAAGCTTTTTTCGCGGTTCAGATCCTCAGCCCGCTTAAGAAACAGGGAATCAGCTTTAATCTGATCAATACAAAAGAAGGTATGAACAGGATAAAAAGCCGGACCCAGGTAAAATTTGAGTTCGTTAAGGATCCGCTGTACAGAATATTTTTTTCACACGCTGATAATGACCTGGCTGACGAAATAGTCAGACGGATAAGCGACAGGGATTACAAATTCTACCCCTATCTCGGTCTGGCTCAGCTTGCTGCGGATCTAAGTCTTAAAGGTGAATCTGAAGCGGTTAAAAAAACGGCGGGAGAAGACACAACCGTTGATATCATAACTGCCGTCAATTTGAAAAAGTGTCTGCCGGCAGGAATCAGGATAGACCCGCGGCTCAGATATTCATCTGCAGTGATGCCCCTTGAAATTCTTCCCGATTTGAATGAGCTGCCTGATCTCAGGAAAAAACCCGTAAAAATTCCGAAAGACCGCTTTACAAATGATTTCGCTGAAATAATACATGAAACTTCTGGCATGCCAATTCAAGCCTGGCTGCCGGAATATTATGAAGTTGAGGGATATGGTAACATCTCCTTCCTTTGATACTAAATCGGTTTCACATCCGCCGGATGAACAGCTCGGTCATCACCTGCACAGGGTGGCTCTTAACTCTGATGCCATTGCAGAGAAAGTAAGACCGGTGTTCACACAATACGGATCGGATATTATCAGGGCGGCGCAGATGATTTGCGCCGTCCTGCATGATGCGGGTAAAAGTACATCATATTTTCAGGATTATATTCTGCGGCCCGAAAAGCCTTTTGACCGTGATCTCAAGGCTCACGCGCATATTTCGGCATTGCTGGCATTAAAAACTGCCGAAAAGTATTTTGAATCACGAATACCCGATCCCGGGAGGCGCAGGCTTCTCTGTTTTATCATTTATATTGTTGTTAAAAGGCATCATGGTGACCTCAGAAATTTCAGGACAGAGTTCAGCAGTATTTCTGATAAATCTGTTCAGGAAACTCTTGCCCTGCAGGCAGAAGCCCTTTCAGGGGATGATCTTGATGTTATATCATCTCTGCTTGAGCATATGATCCCCGGCATCATGAATGGAGCCCACTCCGCTCGTGAAGATTTCACTGCAGACCACATCCAGATACAAGACCTGAGAAGCAGATATAATATTATGACGCTTCCCTCTGCTCTGAAAAAGTTGAACAATAACGAGAAACTTGAACTTTATTTCCTTCTTCAGTACCTTTATGCGGCATTACTCTATTCTGATAAGAAGGATGTGATCCTGAAGGGGAAGGAAGTTTCCACAGGTAAAAACTTTTCAGACAGTCTGTTTGATTACAGAAGAAGAAAATTTGGAACTGAACCCAAAGAAGGAATATCTGGCATCAAGGAAAAGGTCTTCACGGAGATTATTGAATATCTGGCATCAAACTTTGATCCGGAATTCAGATTTTACTCAATCACACTGCCCACCGGCCTCGGCAAAACGATTGCATCTTACGCAGCCGCACTTAAGATAGGTGAACTTACCGGAAGTAACAAAAAGGTTATTATCTGCATTCCGTTTACTTCAATCATTGATCAGAACTATACGGTATATGAAGAAATCACAGGGGGCAGAAATGATTCGAGTCTCATACTCAAACACCACCATCTCACTGAACCGGGATATAAAACCGGGGATGAGACACTCTCACCCGATAAAAGCACATTTCTCATTGAGACATGGGAATCAGATCTTGTGATAACCACATTTGTTCAGTTTTTTGAATCAATCATTACAAATTCGAAATCCCGGGTTCTGAAAATTCCGAACATGGCACACTCTGTCATAATTCTTGACGAAATTCAAAACATACCATATAAATTATGGAAGCCGGTTAATGCTGCGTTAATGCAGTTTGCAAAAATTTATGACTGCTATTTTATACTGCTTACCGCCACTCAGCCGCTGATCTTTGAACCGGGAAAAGAGATAAGAGAACTGGTAAGAAATCATGATGAATATTTTAAGGTCTTTAACCGCACGGTAATTAAATTTCCGGAACGCGGGTTCGAATTTGAGAATCCAGATGATCTTAAAAGTGAGATAACTTTTTTTTCTGATTCACATCCTGAAAAAAACATCCTGGTCATCCTGAACACTAAAAATGCTGCCCGAAAACTGTTTGAGGAACTTGATGAGTTAATTAAAGATAAAGAACTTTACTATCTCTCTACTTTAATAACTCCCTGTGAAAGGAAACAGATCATTGAACGCATCAAAGAGAAGACATCCGGGAACAATGGGAAAATAATTGCAGTTTCAACCCAGCTTGTTGAGGCCGGTGTTGATATTTCGTTTGACGTGGTTTTCAGGGAAATGGCTCCGCTTGATTCAATACTCCAGTCTGCAGGCCGGGCAAACCGTTACAATGAGAACCCCTTTCCGGCTGAAGTATATCTGTTCAGATTCAGCGGAAGAAATGATTTCAGTTCAATAATTTACGGCGTTGAACTTATCGAAGCCACCAACTCAGTAATTCGGGAAGGAATCGGTAACTTCGGATTATTTGAGAAGCGCTATCTCAGTTGCATTGATCACTATTTCAGGCGTCTGAAAAATTATGCAGAAAATCTTGAGCCTGCTCTGGGCATGGATATGGCAGATATGAACTTTGATGAACTTGCAGGTTTTTCCCTGATAGACGATACCGTAAATACTGCGCAGGCATATATAATACTCAATGATGAGGCAGGTTATTTGTGGGATGAGTATGTAAGGATTTACAATCTTGAACTTCAGCCATGGGAAAAGAAGGAAGAATTCAAAAAGATCAGAAACAGATTTTATGATTATGTGATAAATGTGCCCGTCAGAAAAGGTGGAGAAACTGCTTTGTTCAATAAAGAGCCGGAACACGGGTTTTTTGTATGGCGTTCAGGTGAGGATGAATTTTATTCCTATGATCCGGAGAATTTCAGACTTAATAAAGGCTTCATTAAAATTACGTCAGGTGTTTTATGAAAAAAATTGATATAAGCATTTTCCACTCTCCCGGGGTTAATCTGAAAACACGCGATGCCGTTAAATTAAGAGGCTATATCGGGAATCTTTTCAGAGACTACTCCCCTCTGCTTCATAATCATTTTGACGACGGCTCATTCAGGTACGCGTATCCTCTTGTCCAGTATAAAGTCATTAATGGTCAGCCATACATTGTGGCAGTTGAAGAAGGGGCTGAGTTACTCAGGTCACTTTTTTTCAGTATAAAGGAGATAGATATAGACGGACGCCGAATCAGGCTGACTGAAAAATATATCGGTTCCGATATGAAATACATTGGTGCGGATGATACGCTCTGGACTTATGATTTTATCACATCATGGATGGCACTGAATGATAAAAACTTTAAGGAGTATCTAAACCTTGACCATCACATGGCGCGTGAGGATTTTCTTAAAAAAATCCTTACCGGAAATATTCTGAGTTTTTTCAAATACATGGGTCATCATGAAGAAAATAAAATTCTGATTACCGCATCACTAAGGGGTGACAGGGCAAACTTTAAAGACAGAACCATGCTGACCTTCACAGGCACATTTACAACAAATGTGCTTCTCCCCTCTTTCATAGGGCTCGGTAAAGCTGTTTCAAGGGGATTCGGTGTAATAAAACAACAAGGGGTTGAAAGTGTACTTAACTATTGATTCACCTGGCAGCTACCTCCACGTTAAAGATGAGATGTTTGAGATTCTCATAAGAACAAAAGAAAAGGAAATAAAAAAGCTGTTTTCACCCAACAAGCTCAGCGCAATCCTTATCAATACCAAATCTGCCGTTTCAGGACAGGCTGTCACACTTGGCCTTACATACAGTATTGATATCATTTTCACTAATGATTTTAACGATCCCGTTGGAAGA
>JABWCA010000266.1 GCA_013359345.1 Ignavibacteriaceae bacterium | reverse complement strand
GGATTGGTTACGGTTTCCCAGAAAATTTCCTCGGTATATTTGTTTACATCACCATGAAAATCAACCGCGGGCATTGGGCCGGCAAAAGTAACCAGTCCGCATTTACTCAGCATTGCCATCTGGAGTGAAGTGATATCACTGTATCCGACAAATATTTTAGGATTCTGCCTGATCAGCTCAAAATCAAGTTTGTCAAGCATTCTTCCGGAGCCATATCCGCCTCTGAGTGAAAAAATGGCCTTCACGTTTTTGTTTGCAAAGAAGCCGTGCAGATCTTCAAGCCTTTCTGCGTTGGTGCCGGCAAGATATCCGTGCCTTTTTCCCACGTTTTTACCGATGATAGTTCTGTAGCCAAGTTTCTCCAGATAAGTGACTGCGCGGTCAATCCTGGTCAGATCCCCCGGAGTTGAGGCAGGTGTGACAAGACCAATCAGATCACCCTTTTTAAGCTTTTCAGGTTTTATTATGTGCATAATTTTCACGATTATTGAACGGAAATGTGTAAAATTCTTGATTTATTGCGATATTATATCGTATTTAGAGATAATTCTCTCATCTTTTACCGGAAACTTAACAAATTCTTAAATTGATTTAAACAGAATTCCGGTATAAATTGAAAAGACAAAATAAATCATTAATGGTGGAATGAGGAAGAAAAAGATATTATTCATTTGTGGCTCAATTAACCAGACCACAATGATGCATAAAATTTCAGGTTACTTTGAGAATGAAGAACTGAGGTTCACTCCTTTTTACGGATCGGGATATATTGATTTTTTGGCCAAAACGGGAATACTTGATTTTTCTGTTCTGGGCGGGCAGTTTATGAAAAATACTCTTGCCTATATAAAAGATCATAACCTGCCGATGGACTTTAAGGGGAAAGAAAATGATTACGACCTCGTTTTCACCTGTGCTGATCTTGTGGTTCCCGCTAATATCAGAGATAAAAGAGTGATTCTTGTTCAGGAGGGAATGACTGATCCCGAAAATTTCATTTACCATCTGGTTAAAACATTTAAATTGCCGAGATATCTTGCCAGCACCTCAACAATGGGGCTTTCTGACGCCTATGACAGATTCTGCGTTGCATCAGAGGGTTACAAGGAACATTTTGTAAAAAAAGGTGTTAATCCCGATAAAATTGTCGTTACCGGAATCCCTAATTTTGATGACTGCGCAAGATTCCTAAAAAATGATTTCCCGCATAAGAATTTTGTTCTTGTGGCGACTTCGGATGCGAGGGAAACATTTAAATATGAAAACCGTAAAGCCTTCATCAGGGAGGCTGTGAAAATTGCAGCGGGAAGGCAGCTTATCTTCAAGCTTCACCCCAATGAGTTATGGGACCGTGCATACCGTGAGATTAAAGAGCTCGCCCCCGATGCACTTGTATATCAGAAGGAAAGCATTAACCCCATGATTGCAAACTGCGATGTGCTCATTACAATATATTCAACAGTAGTTTATATCGGTATGGCGCTTGGCAAGGAGGTGTATTCAAGGTTTGATATAAATGACCTGAGAAAAATGACCCCGATACAGAACGGGGGAATTTCGGCCGAGAACATAGCAAAAGTAGGCAGAGAGCTTATTCAAACAAATATGGCCGATCTTCGCAAAGAAAATGTCTTCAGTTTAAGAGAAGCATTCAGGCCTTTTTTCATGAAAAAGAAACCCGGATTCAAATATTAAAAAAAAGCCCCTCTGCAAGGGGCTTTTCTTTTTCACTCGTCTTAATTATAATTTATACCTTAACGAATGTCAGTGCAATCCATTCATTCTCTTTCATGGTTGAAATGCACATAAGCCCTCTTGACTCATAGTTGGTCAGTATTTCGTACTCATCCTCAAGCAGGAGCCCTGAGAGAACAAGAAAACCTTTCGGCTTAATTCTCTCAACCAGTTCGCCCGCAATCTCAATAAGTACGGATTTGTGAATATTGGCCATTATCAGATCAAAATCTTTATCAGTGATTTCGGCAATTTCACATACTCTCACCTGAACAATATCAGACACTTTGTTGAGGAGCACATTTTCTGAGCCGTTATCCGCAGTCCATTCATCAATATCAAATGCCTGAACCTCACGGGCGCCAAGTTTTGCCGCGCCAATTGCCAGAATACCTGTTCCTGTGCCCGCATCAAGCACCTTCATGTGCGGTTTAACGAGATCCTCAATTGCAGCAAGCATCAGGCGCGTTGTTTCATGTTCACCAGTGCCGAAAGACATTTTGGGCTCAATAATCAGCACTACATCACCCTGTTCAGGGGCGTAATCACGAAACGTGGGTTTAATAACGAAATGTTTTCCGACTTTGGTTATTTTAATTGATTTTTCCCACTCTTCATTCCAGTTTTTGGCTATAATCTCTTCTGAAAGCAGGTTAGTAAAACCAAGATTGAGGTTGTGGGCATAATGTTTAATTGCGTCGAGATTAGGATTTTTATCAGAACCGTAGTACAGAACTACCCCGTGTTCATCGACTTCTATACCGTCCGGGTCGAAATTCCAGAATAGTGCGGCAATTTCATCGTCAGGGGTGAAATTTGATTGCAGAATTACTTTTGTAATCTTATCCTCTGTTTTCATTTCCATCTGTTCCATTTTTAAAGACTTGGATTTCCAAACCTATTTACAAAAAAAAATATCAAATTCCAACCGCTCATTATTAAAGAATGCGGATCAGAACCATTATTTAGTATCCTCTTTTTCACGGGATACACTGGGCGTGAAATCGGCTGATCTCCCGATCCTTTCAAGTCCGAGAAATTCACGCGCTCTGTCAAGTGCGTCATCTATATTCCCGAGAATATTCTGCTCCCCGATTGCATCCATGAACCCCGCTCTCTGAAGCGCAACAACCGGCTGTGTATGCACCCCTGAAAGAATCAGGAGAGTGTTTTCCTTCCGTGAATCATGCAGAAGATCTTCCAGCACTTTGATACCCGTGGCATCGATTGTAAGAACGTTTCTCATTCTTATAATGCGCACTCTTGGCGGATTTTCTATCTGTCTGATTGCTTCTTTAAATTTCTCAGCAGCTCCGAAGAAGAAAGGACCGTTTATCTCGAAGACTTCAACATCTTTCGGCACTGCTTTTCTTTCAATATTCATAGGGTCAGGGGTTTCCTCTTCATCCCCGATTCCCTTAGCCCAGACATCAACTTTGGCTGCAGATGCCATTCTGCGCATAAAAAGGAATGCTGAAAGCACAAGACCGACCTCAATGGCAATAGTAAGATCAAAAATGACAGTAAGCAGGAAAGTGGTTATCAGCACAATTATATCCTCTGCAGGGTATTTCAGGATAGCTATAAATGATTTCCATTCGCTCATATTATAGGCAACCATCACAAGAATAGCCGCAAGCACAGGCATGGGGATCAGCATTGCAAATTTCCCGAAAAAGAGCATGATCAGCAGTAATGTCACCGCGTGTATAATTCCGGCAACAGGCGTTCTTCCGCCGTTTCTGATATTTGTTGCGGTTCTTGCTATGGCACCCGTTACAGGAATGCCGCCGAAAAAAGGAGTCACAATGTTTGCTGCGCCCTGAGCAATAAGCTCCATGTTTGATCTGTGTTTGCTCCCTATCATTCCATCGGCCACCACGGCGCTTAACAGTGATTCAATTGCCGCAAGCAGAGCAATGGTTGTTGCCGGCATGATAAGATTTCTGATTGTCGCGAGGTCAAAACTGAATCCGTGCGGGGAGGGGAGTGATGATTTAATTTCTCCGAATCTGCTTCCGATAGTCTCAACAGGCAGGTTAAATATTGCGGTTACGGCGGTTGCGAGCAGCAGGGCAATCAGTGAACCGGGAATCTTTTTGGTAAGTTTGGACCATAAGATCATGAGCGCAAGTGATCCTCCCGCAAGCGCAAATGAGTAATAATTTATGGTTGTAATGTGCTCCGCATAGACAATTATTTTTTCGATGAACTCAGAGGGTACTTTTTTTATCTCAAGCCCCAGGAAATCCTTAATCTGAGTGGAAAATATAAGAAGGGCAATGCCGCTTGTGAAGCCTACTATCACCGGGTGAGGGATAAACTTAATCAGTGACCCGAACTTTGCGAGCCCCATAATAACAAGAATTATTCCGGCCATGACGGTGGCAATCAGAAGCCCTTCAAAACCATACTGCTGAATTATACCGTATACTATAACTATAAATGCCCCTGTGGGACCCGCAATCTGAACTTTGCTTCCGCCCAGGAACGATACAATAAATCCACCGATAATTGCGGTGATAAGTCCCTGTTCAGGTGTAACCCCGGAGGCGATCCCGAAGGCAATTGCAAGAGGAAGCGCCACAATCCCGACAATCACTCCGGCAACAACATCGGAATAAAATCGTTCTTTTGAATAGTCTTTAAGTACGGTGAATAGTTTTGGCACAAGCATCAGGTTAACCGGAAAAATATTTTTACAAAGCCTTAAACTTAAAAAAAAATAGTGATTCATTTATAAGTAATGCGGAATGCAATTAAAAATACCGAAAATAAATACAGTCATTATATGTTGGTCATGCGGTGGTTCATTAAGCCGGATTAATGACACTACGGTACAATATTTAATTAAAAGGCTGAAGTTTTCACAAATCACAGAAACATGAGCGGTAAATAATGCCGGGCATAAAAAAATAATTTTTAATGAAACGTTTACATTCAGGTAACATCAGGCCATGAGGCAAATATCAGTCTGTTAAAGATTGCGTAGTTACACTTTAATGATTATTTTTTGACCATGAATTAATTCTTGATTTTGCGGGATTTAATATCTGTTACTGAAACTTTTTTTTCAGATAAATAATGTTGTGTAAGTTATGAGGATTGCTACCCCCTATTTAAAGTATCTGCGGATACTTTTAATCCTACCATTGTTAATATTCACGGTCAGCAATAATCTGAATGCCCAGGGCCAGAGAGGAAAGATAGCCGGAACGGTGGTTGATGCCGTTACGGGAGATGTCCTTATAGGAGCCAATGTGATTGTTCAGGGAACAACACTGGGAGCTGCTTCAGATTTTGACGGCAGATTTGTAATACTGAATGTCCCCCCGGGAGTTTACACCGTATCAGCGAGCCTTGTCGGTTTTGCCAAAACCTCGATTGAAAAAGTAGAGGTTGTGGTTGACCGTACAACGACCCTGAACTTTAAGCTTCAGGAAGGCGCCGTTCAGATCGACCAGGTTGTGGTTGTGGCCGAAAAGCCGAAGATCATCAAGGATCAGACTTCAACCTCATCAACAATAGATGATGCGCAGATTACCTCGGCACCGGTTGAAGGTCTCCGCGG
>JABWCA010000027.1 GCA_013359345.1 Ignavibacteriaceae bacterium | reverse complement strand
GTATCTTCATCTTCAAATGACGGGAAATAGAGATCAATCTTTTTGCTGATGCTCTGCCCGAGTGAATCAAGCTGCCTTGAAATCACTTCACCCAGATTTGAGTACGTGAAATCTCCGTTAAACTTTATATCCGCAATGTTTGACGCAAGCTCAATCCTCTTCTTTGAGCCTTCAGATGCCTCAACCTGAAGCGTTGCATTAACTTTCCCGAACCTCTGATCATTAATAGATGAATTCTTAATCTCTGAGGTGAGAAGCGCATTCATATTCTCAGGATCAAAGCCATCACCCGATGCCTCCATGGTGATATTGAGAATAGTCTTTGTGGCGGCAGTATCTGGGAGCAAAGCTGCAAGGTTAAGTGAATCAAACACGGCGCTGAGATAATACCCGGGCTTCTCCCCGTTGAAGTTAATTTCTGATTTTATCTTGCCATCCTGGGGTCCTGCCTTAAAATCGGCGTCAAAGGTGAGGATGCCGTTTTCAGCTTTTGCAGTCATATCAAATTTTTCGAAATACGATTTTGCAGCAACTGAGCCTGTTCCGTCAAGCATGATATCCATCAGCATGGTTTTCAGGTCTGTTCCTTCTCCCGCAATATCGGCCGTTGTGTTCAGCACCAGGGGGTATGATGTGAATGCCGAAACATCAAGATTCACCGCCTGAAGAACTGTTTCATACTTCATCTCCTTCCCTGAGAAATCAAGCCTGCCCTGATTGATCAGTTCACCTTCTTTAACATGCAGATGTGCACCGGTGTTAAAATTATCCGGTTTGCCGTAGTAACTCAGACTGTCGATAATGATCTCACCAAGATATCCGTAATCAGGAAACTCAAGCGAAGGCATGATATTCGTGATATCTGTGGGGAAGAGTCTTGAATTGGTGATTTTTGAATAAATATATAATCCGTCGGGGCCGAACATATCCCGCAGAAAAGCCTCTGCCCTTAAATCGGTTGAACCGTATGAAAGCCTGAGTTCGGGTATCTCCAGTTTACCCATGGTGCCTTCAACACTTATATTACCGCTGACATCACCCTTCAGGAAGCTGAGACCGGGCACAAATGTGGCGAGATCATCAAAGTTAAGGGGATCAATGGCAAGTGTAAGATTCACCGCAAGATCAGAGAGTTTCTTATCAGTTATAACGGTGTCTTTGAAAAAATTTATGCCGCTTACTTTAAGTGCAGCATCAAGCGAGGTGTTCTTTGTTGCAAGCTGAAGTGAATTGAGATTGATATCATCCCCCCTGATGTAGACTTCAGCAGCGAGGAAAAAATTTCTGGAAAAGTTAAAGTTAGGGTCAAAAGAAAAACCGTCAATATTCACTGAATATTCATCTTTCGCGATCCACGCATTTGCGCTCAGCCTGAGATTAAAGTCTTTAAGCCGGAAATCCGAGAAATTCAGTTCGTCATATTTACCTGTGCTTCCGTGATGCTTGTAATCCTGCATTGAGATGTATGACTTTTTGATTTCCAGATTTGAGATTTTAATCTTGAAGGGAAATTCAGATTTTACGGTGTCCTCAGGCTCCTCTGAGGGGGGGAACACTTTTGCGATATTAAGTACCCCAAGGCTGTCGGTTTCCAGCCTTGCTTCCAGCCCGTCAATAATCAGGTTTCTGATGTGAATGGTTTTAAGCAGAAGTTCGGTGGGGCTGGTGTAAAGTTCAAGTTTTTTAAACCCGATAATCTTATCGCCGGCGGAGTCATAAATGGCAGCGTTATCAAGTATGAGAGAGGTGAATATTGTACCCTGAATTTTTTCAAGTTCAATTCTTCCGTTCATTGTTCCGTTCAGAATTGAAAGAAGCTGATCACGGGCAAGATCTCTGAATGTCTGGGTCTGGGTGAAACCTATAAAAGATACGATCAGGACAATAAAAAGTAGGAACAGGAGGTAGATGCGTCTTAAAATTCTTACCGGTATGCTTCTCTTTTTATGCGGGGCTTTATGCTCTCTGGCTTTACCCTCATGCAGAACGGCGCCATCGGGCTCCGCATCAATTTCAGGCACGGGTTCATGTTCTGATTCAGCTCCGGGCTCTGTATCTGTGCCGTACGCTTCTTTCCCTCCTCTTATTTCTCCGGCCGTGGCAGTTTCACCTGCATCTGAACCCTCTCCGCTTTTGCTCAGCGGGGCTGACTGCAGTTCTGTTTTATCAGTATCATTGCGGTTTTCTGTTTGTTCCTGACCGGAAGCGGGAGGAGCAGCTTCATCCTTTTGGGCAGTATTTTCCCCTTTCAGCTGTGAATCAGTTTTCTGATTTTCATCAGTTCCGTGATCCTCAGTTTTCTTTGAATTCTCTTCACTCTCATCGGGATTCAGGGGTTTGGGGTCCTCAGCCGCCATATCTTTCTAATACTGTCTTAATAATATTTGTCGTCGAAGTCTGATTCACAAATTCAATTGTCTTTACAACACCGCCGTTTGCTTCAACTATTTCTCTGCCCACTATTTTATCGATAGCCCAGTCAGCACCTTTTATAAGAATATCGGGAATGAGATCTGATATGATCTCATGGGGGGTATCTTCCTCAAAAAGGGTGACATAGTCAACCGCTTTCAGATTGGCCAGCACAAAAGCTCTTTCATGCTCGGGCACTATCGGGCGTCTTTCACCTTTGATTCTCCTCACCGATGCATCTGAGTTGAGCCCCAGAATAAGCACATCACCGGCAGCACGGGCCTTATTAAGGTAATCAACATGGCCGGCATGCAGTATATCAAACACACCGTTTGTGAACACCACTTTGCGCCCTTCAGCTTTGAGAGCGGCTCTCACTTCTTTAATTTCATTTCGCGTGTAAAGTGTCTTCATATCAGTGATTGCCAACCGTGTCAAAGAGTTTATCAATTTCAATTGGTATGATGCCCACTTCCTCACACACAATACCGGCTGCATAATTAGCCAGATAACATGCCTCGTAGATGTTTGCGCCTGCGGCAAGAGCTATGGTCAGGGTTGAGATAACGGTATCACCTGCACCTGAAACGTCCGCAACTTTTCTTGCCTTGGTTGGCATCCGCTTGTGTTCCTTCCCTTTTTCAAACACTGCAATGCCTCCTTCGCCGAGGGTGAGGAGCACATAATCTGATTTCAGCTCATGAAGAAGCTTTTCGCCCGCAAACTTAACGTCATCGTCGGTTTTTATTTTAATGCCAAGCACATCTTCTGCCTCCTTGCGGTTCGGCTTGAAAACGGTGACCCCCTTGTAACTGAAAAAATTATTGAATTTGGGGTCAACAGTTATCAGAATATTATTTTTGCGTGCAAATTCAATAACCGACTCAATGAGCGGTGCGGTCATTACGCCTTTATTGTAGTCCTGAAGTATTATAGCGTCTATCGACTTTTTATGTTCCTCAAGGATCGAAAGTATTTTTCTGACGTTCTCAGCCGAGATATCGGCTTTGGTTTCCTTGTCTATTCTCACCACGTGCTGATTGGCCGCAATCACCCTGGTTTTTATTGTTGTGGGGCGGTTGGGCTCATGAATTATTCCTCTGTTTGAGATCTTTAATTCCTGAAGAATATCAATGAATCTGATGCCTTCACCGTCATTCCCGATCACACCTATAGGGAAAGGATCGCCCGTAAGATGGAGAATATTGTTTGCGCAGTTTGCGGCGCCGCCAAAACGGTAAAACTCGTCATAAACTTCAACCACCGGCACCGGTGCCTCGGGTGATATTCTCTTGGTTTCACCCATTATGTAGCAGTCAAGCATCATATCGCCTATTATGGCGATTCTCTTATCCTTAAAGCCTTTTTTAAGTTCTTTTAATCTTTTGTGTTCAATCTTAATCATTTACTCAGTTTATCCTTTGGATAATAGTTCAGATCCGAAAGTATTTTTTTTGACATCACTATTCTGTCCTGAAGAAATGTACCGGGTACGGGATCAGCGGTCTCAATATTCAGAGCAAAAACCGCAGTTCTGCCATTGTATTCGCAAATCCCCACAAACCAGCCGTAATTCAGATCATTAAAATTGCCCCAGCCTGTTTTTGCCATGAGCCTGAAACCCGTTTCTTTATCTTCCTCAAGAGTTGTTATCTCTTTCACGATTTCAGTTGTTCTTTCGGATACTTTAAGTTCATTCTGATACAGTTTTCTAAGAAATTCAATCTGTTCAAGCTGTGAAATCTGAAGCGAACCGTCAACCCAGTACATATCAACGGCATCACCGATCTTCATATTGCCGTATTGAAAATCATTCAGGTATTTCTGTGAAGTTTCTTTCCCGATTCTTCTGGCAAGTTCCTGAAAATACCAGAGTGCCGAGTATTTCATTGCGGTTTGAAGGGTCTGGTCCTGATTATGGGCCTCGAAGCTCCTTTTAACGCCATCCCACTTCAGGGTGAAATCTTTTCCGGTGGCAACACCCGTTTCAAGTGCTATTATAGCATTAGGAATCTTGTATGTTGATGCGGGAAGAAACCTTTCAGAACAGCGTTCCTTATTTATATATTGAAACTCCCCCTTCTGCAGATCAAGCACTGCAAATGATCCAATGTACCCATATTCTGCAATGATATCCTTCGCTGAATTCTGCGCGGATATACTTCCTGCTGATAACAGAAGAAACAGTATGCCGATAGCCGCCGTGAGTTTTCTCATTACTTGCTCTTCTTTTTCTGCCAGAAGGCGAGATCATTTGAAATTCTCAGTCTCCAAAGCCCTTTATCGGTTCCCATCCAGAGATTGTTGCCGTCATAAAAAAGAGATTTGATTGTGTTTGTGCCGGGAAAGAACTCGTCATAATTTATTTTGAGCACCTGCCCTGTCACTCTGTCAACTATGGCAAAACCCCTGCCGTACTCTTCCTTGTTGTCTTTATTAAACTCATAAACTCCAAGCCAGATGTAGTTGCCGGTTTTCACCATTCTGTAGATTCCGTTACCCGGCAGACCCTTGGTGCGGTCAATCCGCTCCCATGAGGCTCTTTTATTGAATTTATACAACCCGCCAAGATTAAACGAGGGTTTCTCTTTGCTCACGAACTCCTGCGTGCCGAACCAGACAAAGTTATTATCGAACACAAAATCTGACACAGAAACAAATTCGCCATCGCCGTTGAAGCCGCGGTTCTGGTTGTTGATGTATTCAAGCTCTGAAGGATTAAACGCGCCCGAAGCATAACTGTAAATAAACGCACCTGATTCCGTTCCTATCCAGATTCTGTCTTTGCCCTCCGGCTTAATTACATTTATGTTGTTTGACCGGGGATCTTTTCCTCGTGTGAGTTCATAATCAGAGTATTTTTGCCTTTTCACATCAAGTATGGAAAGATTTATAAACCTCCCGATCCAGAGTAGTCCCCTGTTTTCATCATAGTGGAGAGTTTTCACCCAGTTACCATAGTCGCCGCCTGAAGAAAACTTTCTTTTTTTCCACTTGCCGTCCTCGCGGTCAAGAACGAGCAGGCCGCTGCTGGTTCCTGCCCAGACGTAATCTTTTGAAGCCGCAATACAGTAAAAGAAGTCTTCAGGGATGTTGCCGTTCTGGGTACTGTAAGAGGTGAATTTCTTATTTTTATAATCTATCCTGTAAATCCCCCCTCCGTAGGTAGCCACCCATACATCGGTTCCGTCTCCTGATATACCGGTCACATTGTAGCCGGAAAGAACCTCTTCAGATTCAACCTGCGCATCTGAAAACGGGGATAAAATCAGTATCAGTAAAAATAGTAAAAATAGCCTGCTGTAAATCATAATATCCTGCTTAATCAGTAGCTTTCACCATCAGTGGGGAAATTCCCGGCTTTTACGTCGCTTATGTAGTTCCTGAAAGATTCATTCAGCACATCGGCAAGATTTGCGTAATATCTCACAAATTTGGGATGAAATTCTTTGTTTAGCCCAAGCATATCGGGTGTTACAAGAATCTGACCATCGCAGTGAACACCTGCACCGATTCCTATTGTGGGGATGCTTATTGAACCTGTGATCTCTTTAGCCAGCATCTTCGGGATTTTTTCAAGCACAATGGAAAATGCACCTGCCTGCTCGAGAATTTTTGCATCCTCAACTATCTCACGGGCCTCATCATCATCGGTGCCGCGCTGCTTGTAACTTCCGAACTTATGGATGCTCTGCGGAGTGAGGCCAAGGTGACCCATAACCGGGATGCCCGCCTCTGTGATTTTCCTTACCGATTCTGCCACACGCCTTCCGCCTTCAAGTTTCACACCGCCTGCGGGAGTTTCTTTGAGTATCCTGCCCGCGTTTCTGAAAGCCTCATCCGCACTGAGCTGATAAGACATGAAGGGCATATCAACAACCACCATGGCTCTGGCCACACCTTTGGAGACCGCTTTGGTGTGATAAATCATTTCATCCATTGTTACGGGGAGTGTGGTTTCATTGCCCTGAAAGACGTTCCCGAGAGAATCGCCCACAAGAATCAGGTCAATTCCTGCTTCATCAAGCAGTTTTGCCGTTATAAAATCATATGCAGTAAGGGCAGATATTTTAACCCCTTCCTTTTTCATAAGGCTGAGGGTTTTGGTTGATACCCGCTGGAATTTGCCGTAAGTACTCATATCAGTTCCTGATTTTCACTCTGAACATTTAAAATAAAATCATCCTCTTTTTGTATGAATTCACACCCGAAATGTTCCTCAAAACCTCTGAGAAGTGAGATTTTAAGCTTTCCGATGTCTGTTTTTTCATTCAGCACCGTATCAATTTCAACGGTCTTTTCGTTCAGAGCGGAATTTACATTTGTTTTAACAACCTCTTCGGTAAGATATTCATACAGCTTCCGGTGAAATGTACCGGTGAGCAGCGAACCATGCTGAAGAAGCTTATCACCCAGTCTTCTCTGCGCGCTGCCGGCAAGTTTTTTTCCGTCAAAAGTCAGTTCGCTTTTCGCCGGAACCGCAAAGCATGCAGCGCTCACGGGATTTTTGTAAAAGGAAGGAAGGTGGGTTTCCTTCTCCTCCAGAGAAATATCATTAAACACAGGACTGTAGTTTATCAGCCCCTTCTTTAATGCGGCATTGATGTTGTGATATATTGCCCTGATTGAGTCATTGGGGCCCAATTTCATTGCCACCGAGTATGTAAGCTCTTCGGCATGAAGTATGGCTCTGCCTCCGGTGGGTCTTTTCACAAAATCAAGTCCGTCCCGTTTAATCAATTCATGATTAAGTTCGTTTTCACTCTGGGTGCTGCCCAGAGAAATACAATAAGGATTCCATGTGTAGAAGCGGAGGTAAAACCGGCCCTCACCGCATACCTCTGCCATTCTGAGATCAAAATCCATATTATATTTTCCGGTTCCGGCACCGGAATTGATATAAACTGCTTTCAAAATAATCCGAAACCTATTTTATTATTCCTCTGTCGCTCTGCTCAATGAATCCCAGAATCTCCGATGCAAAATTGTCATCGGCATATGATTCACGGATTTTATTTTTTGCCTGAGAGAGATTCATGCCCGAGTTATAAATGATATGATAGATATCCTTTATTTTGAAAATATCTTCATTGGTAAATCCTCTTCTGCGCAGCCCGATAAGATTGATGCCGTGAAAAGTAAGTGGTTCACTGCCTGCAAGAATATACGGGGGAATATCCTGAACTATCCTGAATCCGCCGCCAATCATTGAGTGCCTGCCAACCTTGCAGAACTGATGCACGGGAGTTGAGCCGCCAATTGTCACATAATCGCCAATGTGAACGTGGCCCCCAATCTGCACGCTGTTTGCAATGACACAGTTATCACCCATCTCACAGTCATGGGCAACATGCGCGTAAGCCATAAGGAGACAGTTTGAGCCGATTGAGCTCCTGCCTGTTTCAACCGTCCCTTTGTGAAGAGTGCAGAATTCATGAATGGTTGTGTTATCTCCTATGTAAAAATAGGTGTTTTCTTCTTTGAACTTTTTATCCTGCGGGTTGTGAGCAACCGATGCGCCCTGATATATTTTAACCGATGAACCGATTCTGGCACCGTTATAAATACACGCATGGGGACCAATGTAAGTGTTATCGCCAATTTCAACATCATCGTAAATTACCGCAAAAGGAGAAACCGTTACATTCTCACCTAATTTGGCTTTACTGCTGACCACGGCGTTAGAATGAATATTTACCATTTTATATCCGTTGTTTATCTGTCAACAATTGCGGCCATGAACTCAGCCTCAGCCACAAGCGTGTCTTCAACGTATGCCTTACCAGACATACCTACAAATTTGGTTCTCTTATTTGTCATTTCTATTTCAAGCCTCAGAACATCACCGGGAACCACCGGTTTTCTGAATTTAGCATTATTTATCTGCATGAAATAGGCATTTTTTTCTTCCGGCTTTTCAAGAGAGTTGAGAATAAGAATGCCGCCAACCTGCGCCATCGCTTCAATTATCAGCACTCCGGGCATGATAGGATTACCGGGAAAATGACCGCTGAAATAGGGTTCATTAGCCGATACATTCTTGAGACCGATAACTTTCTGATCAAGATCAAGGTGAGTGATTTTATCAACAAGGAGGAATGGATATCTGTGCGGCAGAATTTTCTGAATGGCGTTTATATCAAATACGACACCTTCCTTTTTCATGTGCTGGTATTTTTTAACCAGTTTCTTCTGCTGATACAGCTTTCTGATCATTCTGGCAAATTCAACGTTTGCCTTGTGTCCCGGTCTGGCCGCAAGTATCTGGGCTTTGATAGGTGCGCCAATAAGAGCAAGATCCCCTATCATATCGAGGAGTTTATGCCTTACCGGTTCATTTTTAAATCTTAATTCCTTATTGTTGAGAATACCGTTTGTACCGAGTGTAATTGGCTCAACAATGCCTATTTTTTTCCTGAGAGTATCAAGCTCCTCATCATTCATTTTTTTATCAACAATCACCACAGCGTTGTCAATATCGCCGCCTTTGATCAGTCCCTGATTAGAGAGCATTTCAACTTCACTCAGGAAACAGAATGTACGGCATGGAGCAAACTCTGAAACAAATTCTTTTTCGAGGTCAAATAATCCTGAGTGCTGGCTCCCGAGCGCGGGGTTCATATAATCAACCATAACGGTGATTCTGTAATTATCAAGGGGGAGAGCAACAATATCAACGCCTCTTTCCTCATCATGAAACTGCACGGTCTGATCAATAATCAGATAATCCTTGGGAGCATCCTGCTCAACGAGACCTGCTTTCATGAGAGCATTAACATAGGGCATTGAAGAACCATCGCCCACGGGGGGTTCAATTCCGTCGAGCTCAATCTTCAGGTTATCTATCTGCAGCCCCACAACGGCGGCAAGCACATGTTCAACTGTATGAACTTTGGCTTCCCCGATTCCGAGAGTGGTGCCTCTTGATACATCAACCACATAATCACAGACTGCAGGAATTTCCGGATTGCCGCCAAGGTCTGTTCTTATGAATCTGATGCCATAGTTTTCGGGGGCGGGCTTAAATCTCATTATCGTTTCATGGCCGGTATGAAGACCAACGCCTGAAATGACAACTTCTTTAGCAATTGTTCTTTGTTTTTCTAACATACTCTCAGTATTTATTTTTAAATTAATTCAATTTTAAAGGTACTAATTAACCGCCAATTTTTCAATTAAGAACTTAAGTAAATCATCCAAAGGCAGAATTTATAACAATTTAGGGGTTAAGCGCTCTGTGCCTGGTGATACCCCGATTTAATTTTCTGATTTTCTGATTAAGCGAATTATTCTGTTGTGACTCCCGGCTTATTTCTTAAACTTTCATAAGGTTAAATTTAAAGTGCAGATTACCTCCTTTTTTCTGTTGATTTACTGTTAAGTTATTTAAGAATAACGGCTGATATGAAAATTTTTCTCTTTCAGATTTTATTTTAGCGTGATTTTAGATAAATTTAAAGTCCCTTAAAAATACAAGGTTGTAAATGCAGACTATTTTGGTGACCGGCGGAGCGGGATTTATCGGCTCTCACACGGTCAGACAGTTACTGAAAAATAATTATAAAGTTGTGGTGTTTGATAACCTTTTCAGAGGCCATGCCGAGGCAGTGCCTGCAGGTGTTGATTTTGAAAAAGTGGATCTTCTTGATAAAAAAGGACTTGAAGAGGCTCTTGCCCGTTATAAAATTGATGCGGTGATCCACTTTGCCGCACTGGCTTATGTTGGTGAATCTGTTTCAGACCCGGGCTGGTACTATGAGGTTAATACCGCGGGAACTGTTAACCTTCTGAATACTATAACCAAAGCCGGGATCAGTAAGATTGTTTTTTCTTCTACCTGTTCACTTTACGGAAACGCGGAGCATATCCCGATATCAGAAAATGAATCATTAAAACCGATTAATCCTTACGCAAAATCAAAGTATTTTATTGAGCAGATTCTTGCTGATTTCAATGCAGCAGGCAAACTCTCTTATATTCCTCTCAGATATTTTAATGCAGCAGGCTGCTCACCGGATGGCGAAATTGGTGAAAGCCATGAACCCGAAACCCACCTCATTCCCCTGGTTATTCTTAATGCCCTTGGCAGGGGTAAACAGCTTAAGGTTTTCGGGGCTGATTATGACACTCCCGACGGAACCTGCATCAGAGATTACATTCACGTTCTCGATCTTGCCGATGCACATCTGCTTGCATTAAAGCATCTTCTTGCCGGCGGCACCCCTGATGTCTTCAATCTCGGCACAGGAACAGGTTACAGCGTGCTTGAGGTGATCAGAAAAGTTGAGGAGATTTCAGGCAAAAAAGTTGACTACGTGGTGACCGGAAGAAGAGAAGGGGATCCTGCTACCCTTGTTGCCGATAATAAAAAGGTTAAAGAAAAACTCGGCTGGAATCCCGTTTACGGTCTTGATGAAATAATCACTCATGCTCTTAACTGGTACAGAAATCCGAAATACTGAAATAATTTTTCAATAATTTTAAGCTGAGAAATTCAGGAGATTAATATGAAAGGTATTGTGCTTGCCGGGGGTTCCGGATCGAGGCTTTACCCTATCACACAGGTTTACAGCAAACAGCTTGCTTTAATTTATGACAAGCCGCTCATTTATTACCCGCTTTCAGTTCTGATGCTGGCTGAAATTAAAGATGTGCTTATTATTTCAAACGAAGAAACCATTCCTCTTTATCAGAAACTTTTTGGCGATGGCAGTCACCTCGGCATGAATATTCAGTATAAGCTCCAGCCCGCACCCAACGGCATAGCCGAGTCATTCATTCTTGGCAAAGAATTTATCGGTGATGATTCTGTCACACTTGTTCTTGGCGATAATATATTTTTTGGTGATCTTGAGTTTCTCTACAAGGCAGTTAAAGATAATAAAGAAGGCGCAACAATTTTCGGGTACAGAGTGACTGATCCCGAACGTTACGGAATTGTGCAGTTTGATAAAAGCGGCAGGGTTCTCTCAATTGAAGAAAAACCGAAACTGCCAAAGTCAAATTATGCTGTGCCCGGCATTTATATTTATGATAATGAAGTTGTGAAGATATCAGAAAACCTGACCCCTTCTGCCAGAGGCGAACTTGAGATCACGGATGTCAATAACGTTTACCTGAACAAAGGCAGCCTTAAGGTTGAGATAATAGGCAGAGGTGTTGCATGGCTTGATACAGGTACTCCGCAGGCACTGCTTCAGGCTTCAAACTTCTTCGGGGTTATTGAGGAACGCCAGGGACTTAAAGTAGCCTGCGTTGAAGAAATTGCTTTTGCTAAAAATTTCATTTCGGAAACTGAGTTTGAAAAACTCATTAACAGTATCCCGAAATGCGCTTACAGATCATACCTTGAAAAGGTACTTGCAGATTATAAAGGAAATTAACCGGAGTTATTTTTGGAAATCGTTGATAAAGCTCTTGATGGTGTGATGCTCATTAAACCTGCCGTCTTTAACGACAGCAGAGGTTATTTCTATGAACACTTCAGCAGCAAAAAACTGGAAAGCCTTGGCATTGATTATTCATTTGTACAGGATAATCTCTCACGTTCCGTAAAAAATACCGTCAGAGGGCTCCATTATCAGATAGGGGAAAACGCTCAGGGCAAGCTCTGCCAGGTGATCTCCGGCAGCGTTCTTGATGTGTGCGTTGATATAAGGTTCGGTTCGCCCACGTTCGGGAAATATTACTCGGCAGAACTGAATGATGAAAACCATCATATGCTCTGGATCCCGCCGGGATTTGCACACGGCTTTTCCGTCCTTTCGGACACCGCAATTTTTCACTATAAATGTACAAACTATTACAGCAAGCCTGATGAAAGGGCTCTGCTGTTTAATGACCCTGCGCTTGGAATAGACTGGAAAGTTACCGACCCTATTGTCTCCGAAAAAGATGCGCAGGCAAAGCTTTTAAGCGAAATAAATCAGGATTTCAGATACTAAGAAGAGGTTGCTATGAAAGATTCACTGTTTTTTACCGATTACGAGTCGCCGTCAAGTTTTTCTCTTAAAAATCAGTTCGCGGAACACCTTGAGTTCCTTCTTGTAAAGAACAAGGAAACAGCTACCGACGATGATATGTACCACTCCCTTTCAATGTCAATAAGAGACAGGCTTGTGAGGAAGTGGCTGAGAACACAGCATAAATATTATCAGGAAGACGTTAAAAAAGTCTATTATCTCTCGCTTGAGTTTCTCATGGGCCGTATTCTCGGCAATTCACTTATAAACATGGATTATTACGAAGAGTGCCGTGAGATACTTAAAAAGGAAGGCTACATTCTTGAGGATATCATAGAGCTTGAGCATGACATGGGCCTTGGCAACGGTGGTCTTGGTCGTCTTGCCGCATGTTTTCTTGATTCAATGGCCACACTGCAGCTCCCTGCATTCGGATACGGCATAAGATATGAATACGGCATTTTCAAGCAGGATATAATGAACGGCCGTCAGGTTGAACAGCCTGATTACTGGCTTAAATTCGGTAACCCGTGGGAAATTGTCCGCCGTGAACTTACCTACAGAGTCAAATTTTACGGCAAGGTGAATTCATATCTTAACAAAGAAGGTAAACTGGCATTTCACTGGGTTGATACCGAAGATGTTATGGCGGTTGCTTATGACGTACCCGTTCCGGGGTATGATAATGACATAGTCAATAATCTGCGTCTCTGGTCAGCAAAAGCCACAGAGGAATTCAGCTTCAATGAATTCAACAGCGGAAATTATGTGGCTGCCGTTGAAACAAAAAATATCTCCGAGAACATTTCAAAGGTTCTCTACCCCAATGACACTTACACTGAAGGCAAATATCTCCGCCTTAAACAGCAGTACTTTTTCGTATCGGCATCACTGCAGGATATAATACGAACATACAAGCTCAATCATTCTGATTTCAGCAGCTTCCATGAAAAAGTTGCAATTCAGCTTAATGACACTCACCCGGTCATAGCAATTCCTGAACTGTTGCGCATACTCCTTGATGATGAGGAGATGGGCTGGGAAAAAGCCTGGGAGATCACTACTAAAACATTCGGGTACACAAATCATACGGTAGTTCCTGAAGCGCTTGAAGAGTGGTCGGTCAGAATCCTTGAAGAGCTGCTCCCCAGACACCTGCAGATTATCTATGAGATAAACCACCGGTTCCTGAATTATGTCCGCCAGGTTTACACCCGTGATGATGCTGTTATATCAAAGCTTTCTATCATCAGGGAAGGAAATGATAAAAAAGTAAGGATGGCTAATCTTGCCATTGTTGGCTCACACTCCGTTAACGGTGTTGCCGAGCTCCATTCCAACATCCTGAAAAAGATCATTTTCCCTGAGTTCAACGAACTCTATCCTAAAAAATTCAAAAACGTTACAAACGGAATCACCTTCAGAAGATGGCTCAGATATGCCAATCCCCTCCTCAGCAACCTGATCACTGAAAAGATCGGGAAAGAGTGGGTCAAAGATGCCGAAGAACTCAGAAAACTTGAAGACCACCTGAATGAACCCGATTTCATTGAATCATGGGCATCAAGCAAGGAAGCAAATAAAATGCTCCTCAAAGAGCACATTGAAAGCGAACTCGGAATAAGTGTTCCCGTTGATTCAATTTTTGATGTTCAGATTAAGAGATTCCATGAGTACAAACGCCAGCTTCTTAATGTTCTGCATATCATCACCCTGTACAACAGAATCAAAGCCAACCCGGGCGGTGATTATGTCCCCAGAACATTTATCTTCGGCGGTAAGGCTGCGCCTGCATACACTGCGGCAAAACTTATCATAAAACTCATTAATGACGTTGGCAACACTGTTAATAATGATCCCGTTATTGGTGACAGACTCAAAGTTGTCTTCATTCCTAACTACTCGGTCACCGCGGCCGAAAGAATTATGCCTGCTGCAGATCTCTCAGAACAGATCTCAACAGCCGGTCTTGAAGCATCCGGCACTGGCAATATGAAATTTGCTCTCAACGGGGCGCTTACAATAGGCACTATGGACGGCGCAAATATTGAAATAAGGAAGGAAGTCGGCAAAGACAATATCTTTATTTTTGGTCTGCTTTCTGAAGAGGTTCATGACCTCAGAGTTAACGGATATGACCCGAAAATATATTACAATAACGATCCCGAACTTCGTCAGGTCATAGATATGCTGGCCAAAAATTACTTTAACCCCACAGAGCCCGGCATCTATCACTCAATAGTCTCAGATCTGCTTGATATTGATTACTACTTCCTGCTTGCAGATTACAGAGATTATGTAAACACCCAGGATAAAGTATCAGAACTTTACCGCAACCGGGTTGAATGGACAAAGAAATCGGTGATAAACTGTGCAAGAATCGGTTATTTCTCTTCAGACAGAGCAATTTCAGAATATGCGAAAAAGATCTGGAAGGTTAAACCGGTTAACTTTAAGATAGATCAGTAAAAATCTTAAGTCAGATATGAGGAGGCTGCCCAAAAGGCAGCCTTCCTTGTTCTAAATCTCAGCTTGAAGGATTTGTGGCAAAAACGGTGAGTTCGGTTATGAATCCTCTGTCTTCCATCTCAAGAGCCGATATTAAGGCATGCACAATATCCTGTGACTGCAGTTTGGTGGAGTTGAACTCTCTGTGGCCAAAGCCTGCATTGCGTGCAAATTTAGTCTGCACCTCACTGGGGTTGATCAGAATAACCCTGACGTTATATTTCCTGAGTTCAGCCCTCCAGCACTCTGTCATTCCTCTTACAGCAAATTTTGACGAGGCATAAGCAGTTCCTCCTTCAAATCCGCGGGTGCCTGCGGTTGATGAGATGTTTATGATATTGCCGTAGTTGTTTGCTGTGAAGATCCTTGCGGCTTCACGGCCCATAAGCATAGCGCCGGTTACATTTGTTCTGAACATCTCTTCAAACTTTTTCACATCCTGTTTTACAAGCGAATCAAAATATCCGTAAGCGGCATTATTTATAAGTACATGCAGGGTTCCGTATTTCTCTTTGATATAGGAAAAAAGAGACAGCACTTCATCCTCATTACCTGAATCGCACTTAACAACATCAAATAATCCTGCGTTTTTAATCTCTGCTATAACTTCATCATTTCTTCCTGTACCGATAACAACAGCACCTTTTTCCTTTAGTCTGAGAGCTGTTTCATAACCTATACCTGAGGTGGCACCTGTTATCAGACATACCTTTCCTTCAATTTTCATCGTAGCTTACCTTTCAATTTTAATTACTCTGAATCCTTTTGCGGAGAGAGAAATTTTATCATTTTTACCAAGTGTGACTGCAGATCCGTTAAACAGATCGGTTCCTTTTTCTGAGCCGCCGAAACGGTGCATATATCTGTTTACTGCCACTTCAGCCGGCTGGTCTTTTTCATTCAGTATAACCATAACTGTCTCTTTGCCGTTTTCCCTGAAGTATGTGTAAATTCCTTCCTGCGGGGGGAACTGATACATTTTTCCTGACTGCAGCGCTTCATGTGATCTTCTGATGTTTATCATTTTTTTAAAGAAATGATACATTTCATTCTGGCGAGCGTCTCTGCCGCTCTCTGTGAAAGCATCTTTCGGGTCACCCGGCCAGCCTCCGGGAAAAGGCTGCCTGAGAATTCCGTGATCTTCATTCCCCACCATCCCGATTTCAGACCCGTAATAGATCTGCGGAATTCCTCTGGTGGTTAAAAGTATAGTGAAAACCTGCTTTACTTTATCAACATCCTCTTTTGCATAATACATGGCCCTGCCCACATCGTGGTTATCAACAAATGTTACAAGATTATCGGGATCAGGGTAGATGTAATCTTCCGCAAAGCCGGAATAGATATTATAAAGGGTTCTGCTCCCCTGCAGGTACATTGTGTATAAATCACGGAGAGCAAAATCTGTAACGGCCGGCAGATTGCTGTCATAAATCTTTCTGAGCTTGTTGCCTTTCTGATGCCATGCAAGAAAGGGGGCAACGCCCGTCCATACTTCGCCCACAATATTTGTTGTGGGGAATTCTTCCATAATCTCTTTTGCCCATCTTGCCATAAATTCCTGATCAGCATAAGGGTAGGTATCTTCCCTTATACCGTCAAGGCCGGCATACTCCACCCACCAGATCGTGTTGTAAATAATGTAATTTGCCAGATAAGGATTCTGCTGATTGAGATCGGGCATCCAGTCAGTGAACCACCCTCTGGTAACCGCATCATAAACCGAAGGATCACCGTTAATATCAAGAAGAGCCATTTTGTGATGGGTTGCAGGGAGATGATTTCCTTTTTTTCCGTTTATCCAGTTTTCAAACGGGAGGTCTTTCATCCATGGGTGATCTTCGCTGATGTGGTTAGCCACATGATCCAGTATAACTTTCAGTCCTCTTTCATGAGCTTCGTCAACCAGCTTTTTATAGAGTTCATTGCTCCCGAACCTCGGGTCAACCTTATAAAAATCCGTTGCAGAATAGCCATGGTAGCTAAGCCATGTTTTATTTTCGACCACGGGGCTTGGCCAGATGGCCGTAAATCCGAGTTCTTTAATATAATCAAGCTTGCTGATCATTCCCTGTATATCACCGCCATGCCTGGCTCGCGAAACACTTCTGCTGTGGCCTTCGGGATCAACATAACCGGGGAGGCTGTCATTTGAGGGATCACCGTTTACAAACCTGTCGGGGGTGATAAGGTAGATTACATCTTTATTGCTGAACCCTGCCAGACGGCCCTCAAAAACTTCTCTTTTAGCTATTTCATAATCAAACTTTACATTCTCCCCGTTTTTGGTGAAAGTAAAGGTGTATCTGCCCGGTTTGAGTCCGCTTTTTAATTCAATGTCAACAAAAAGATAATTCGGACTCTCTGCGTTATGAATCTTTTTTATCAGAATTTCATCAGAATTAACAGAAACCGTGCTGTTAATTAAATCACTGCCATAAACCATGAGCTGAAGGTTCTTTCCCTTCATTCCCGCCCACCAGTTAGGGGGTTCAATTTTTGAAACGGAGTGTTTCTGTGCTGTCAGGTTAACGCAGAAAATTAAGGCTGTAAATAAGATCAGAAGTTTTTTCAAGTTAATCCTCAAATAATTTATAAAATCAACAGAAATATATCTTTACGGGTTCTGTAATGATTAAAATAAGTCAAAAAAATCAGCTTTGTTAGTTAAATTTACGCAGAAGAAAAAAATATATAATATGCAAAACGAAGAAAAATTAAAAGATTTTATTCTCGATTCAATCGGAGAAGGTGTTTTCACTGTCGATAAGAATTTCAGAATAAACTATTTTAATAATGCTGCCGAAAAAATCACAGGCTATACACGGGAAGAAGTTCTCAATAAGATCTGCAAAAAAGTATTCAAATCTCACAACTGCTGCATTAAATGCCCGCTTGCTCTGGTAATTGAAAAAGATGACAACGTATATGATTTTGAATCTGATATCTGCTGTAAATCCGGCGATAAAAAAATAATCAGGCTTAACTCAAGCATTCTCCGGAATGAAAGCGGTGACCCCATAGGTGGTGTTGTTGCTTTCCGCGAAGTTACAGATTTAGAACAGTTTAAGCGGGAAATTGAAAAAGACACCCAGTTTCACGGAATTGTTGGTCACTCACGCTCCATGCAGCAGGTTTTTGAACTGATTGAAGAGATCTCAGAGACCGATGCCCCGGTGCTCATTCAGGGTGAATCAGGCACAGGCAAGGAAATGATTGCTAATGCAATTCAGCAGACATCAAACCGCAAAGACAAAGCATACATTAAAGTTAACTGCAGCGTGTTTCCTGAAGCCCTTCTTGCCAGCGAACTGTTCGGACATGTGAAAGGCGCTTTCACCGATGCCATAAAGGACAGGATTGGAAGATTTGAACTTGCCCACGGCGGTACTCTTTTCCTCGATGAAATTGGCGAAATCCCCCTTCAGATGCAGGTAAAGCTTCTGAGAGTGCTCCAGGAAGGCACTTTTGAACGGGTGGGTGATTCATCAACCCGCAAAGCAGATGTGAGAGTGATTGCAGCCACTAACGCTAATCTTGAAAATGCCATTAGAGAGGGAAAATTCAGAGATGATCTCTTTTACAGGCTGAATGTGATACCCATAAAAATTCCGCCTCTGCGTGAGCGGCGTGAAGATATTCCTCATCTGATCAGTCACTTCCTGAAGAAGTTTTCGGTAGTCTATAAAAAAGAAGAAAAAGAGATTGAACCTGAGGCCATAGATCTCCTCATGAAATACAATTTCCCCGGAAATATAAGAGAGCTTGAAAACATTCTGGAGTTTATGTTCATCAGAACAGGGGGCGGCCAGCTTATTTCAGCGCGGAAACTGCCTCCGCATATAAGTAACCACAAGCCGGATTCAGGGAATCATCAGCCGGCTCAGGAAACATCATTCACATATGGTGATAAAAAAGCTGTTATTGATGCGCTTGAAAGAAACAAATGGAAAAAATCTGTTGCAGCCAGAGAACTGGGGGTAAGCCGCACAACCCTCTGGAGGCTGATGAAACAGCTTGATCTTGACTGAATTTATGCATGATTGAAACATCTTGTTTAACATTATGTTTCAATCATGTTGCATTTTATAGCTTTTCGCCCTTTTGCAAGCGGAAGGAGCACGGACTCCACCTTCCCGGTATCGTCTTTCCCGTTAACCCGTTTTTTTAAGCCGAATATTGAAACATCTTGTTTAAGGCCGGTTTTCATTTTGAACTCTTCTTCTTTCAGAACTGCATTTAATTAACTTAAAACCTCCTGTTCTCTTCCTGACAAAACTCAAATCTTAAAAACCCGCCCGGTTTTACTGTGGCATGATTTATGCTTTACAGCATATGTTATGTCAGAGATGTTAGCAAATCAGTATTTTATGGCGAGAGAGTTTGAGAAGGCAAATGCAATTCTTGAAGAGCTCTTAGATCCCGTTCATCCGCATCCGTATCAGTTAAAAAAACTTATACTGTGCAATGTCTATATGGGACGTATTGATGCGGCTTTAACCTACTTTCACAGACTGATAAAAACAAACATCAGAGTGCTGACAAAAACGAACATTGAGGCTGAAGACTGCCCGTGCAAGGAAATTATTGCATACATTCAGCAGGGAAATCTTGACAGGCTCCCTGAATCTGATAAATTCAAGGCACTGGGAATGCTTTACCTCTATTGCGATGTGATTAAATCAGTATTCTACTTCAACAAGTCGAATCAGTCAAATCCGGATAACGAAATACCGGATATAATCAGAATTATAGAAAAATCAATTACTTCCACTTCAAAAATCGAATACTCGGAGATACAATCATGAAAATGCGGATACTACTTTCTGTGCTGTTTATGACCGCCTTTATAATGAGCGATATATTTGCACAGCCAAATAATTTTAATACAAGTCTTCACAAAACAAGAAATGGTAAAGCCTGGTGGTACGCTGCCGAAAGAGGCGGGTTTGCCCCTATATCAGGTGTACCGTTTGATCACCCTAATATGAAATGCGACAAATGTCACGGTGCAACAGATGCAGACGGCAATGCTTACCCGGCAACCTTTACCCCGAGCTGCGTTGATTGCCACCCCACCAACTCAGCATTCAACAAAGATTCACTCAAAGTTTCTCAGTGCTTAAGCTGCCACAGCAGACAGAACACTGAAATTAATGCAATGGCTCTCCCTGATGTTCACAGAACAGCCGGTTTCAAGTGCTGGGACTGCCACGGTTCACAGGATATGCACGGCGATGGCACGGTATACAACTCACAGTTTGATCCCGGTGCAATTAAAACTGACTGCGATAATGCAGGATGCCATGCCACTCTTCCCTCAACCCATGCAGGAAATGATCCCCACAACGGCAAACTGCACTGTAATTCATGCCATGCTTCAACTGTTATAACCTGCTATAACTGCCATTTTGAAAGCCAGGTTGTAGGCTATAAAAAGAGAGCAAGAATGCAGATAAAGGATTTTGTTCTCCTGGTTAACAGAACAAAAGATAATAAAGTCACAACTGCCTCATTCCAGAGCGTGACCTATGAAGGAAAAGCTTTTGTGGCTATGGGCCCCTATTCTGCTCACTCAATAGTTAAAACCGGTGCCAGAACCTGTTCAAGCTGCCATGCCAACTTTGGCGGTCAGATTCCCGCAATCACCCAGTACAACACGAACGGATTCATTAAATTTGTCACCTTTAACGCTGCAGACAGCGGACTTACAGTAACCAAAGGCGTGGTTCCCGTTCCTAATAATTATGCCACTGCTTTCAGAATGGATTACCTCACTTATAATGGTGACCCCAATGATCCTGTGGTTGCGTCAAAAAACTGGTCACCTATCGGCAAAGATATTCCCGACGGATTCCAGATGCTTTACGCAACACCTCTTTCAGCAGAACAGATGACCAAACTTGGCATGACCCCCACTTCAGTTGATGAAACCGAGGGATTGAACTACAGTTTCAGGCTCAATCAGAATTATCCCAATCCGTTTAATCCGGTTACCACTATTTCTTACACTGTTCCGGAATACACAAACGTTACCCTCAGCATCTATGACATGAGCGGTAAACTTGTTGAAACCCTGATTAATAAACAGCACGCTCCGGGTGTTTACAGCATTAACTTCAATGCAGTAAACCTTGCCAGCGGTGTTTACTTCTATGAACTTAAATCGGGTAACTTCTCGGCCACAAAAAAATTAATGCTGATGAAGTAATAAACGTTCATTTTGTTTTTATAAGGCCGGTCTGATAACCCGGCCTTTTTTTATTTTAAAAATAATCCATACTATTGTAGCCTTAATCAAAGGTTTTTCAGAGGGATATGACCTGAGATACGTCCCGTTCCCGGGTTATACTTTATATTTGCATTAAACAGTTAAAAAGGTGGGTTATGACTACTCTGCCCGCGCCGGGAGTTATTCCGGCAAAAGAAGACTCGATCGAAAAAAAAGCGTATTCCATTGCTGAGGCATTAAAAGATTTTATGCCTGTGGCTAATGACCGCAACCGACTCGGGTTCATGATTTATAAATACCTTACCGGCAAAGGTGACGCTCCGGAAATTATGGTTCCCTCAGGTAAGTTTTCACTTAAGGGGATTACCGTTAAGGAGTTTGTTAAACTTCTTGAAAAGGAACTCCGGAATAAGGGTTAATGATTGATTACTTATAAGGACTGTCTTCTGATTGAAGCCCGCAGAACGTGCAACGGCCTCAACCCGAAAATAAGACTGATTCAGTGTTGATCACCGGCGAGTTTAATTAAGAGGTTTTAAAATGACAGGGCTGCCCTGAAAGCAGCCCTGTTTTATTTTAAATGCGGAGAGTTTTTCCGATTTTATAATCTGAAAAGCAAGCCTGCCGAAATTCCGAAGAATGTTCCGGATGAAGAGCTGCTCTCGGTGGTTGTTATTACAGATCCGCCGCCTGACTGAGTTTTTGTGACCGACTGGCTGAATTCAACCGAGATGATGTTGAATTTGGCTGCAATATCAATGGTCAGATTGGGGGCTGCATTAATTTCAGTACCGATCCCGATTCCAAAAGTGCTTTTTGTATCCGATTTAGTCTCGGTGGGTACTTTCACTGTTCCTGAGCCGGCGCCTGAGCTGTTATATTCAATATTTCCGCTCAGTTTTAAAGTGGTAAAAGCTAATCCCAGTTCTGCTGAAGCATAAGGAGATAATACAACCGCGTTAAACAGTGAATATTTAACGCCCACTGTAACAGGAATCATACTGAAAGGCATATCAAGATTGACTGTTGGTGCATTTTGCGGAGTTGAGTCAAGTTCTTTCAGTTTCTGATTAATGTAATCATTATCGAGTGCAAAGGTGGCATATCCCACTGATCCTGTTAATGTAAAGGGTCCCGGTATGGCAATATTGATATGCGCTGTTCCGCCGTATCCGTTATTATACAGATCGCCGAAATCACCGGTGGGTATTCCTAACAGACCCGATGCACCGTATTTGATTGGTGTAATCTGTGCAAAAGTTAATGATGCTAAAAGCAGTGTAAAAAGGAATGCTTTTTTCATTAGTCCTCCGTTGTGTGTTTGAAGATTAAAAGAATTTAACATCTTAAGTTA
The DNA here is from genome assembly GCA_013359345.1 of Ignavibacteriaceae bacterium. Classification (GTDB taxonomy): domain Bacteria; phylum Bacteroidota; class Ignavibacteria; order Ignavibacteriales; family Ignavibacteriaceae; genus JABWCA01. The sequence goes on along the minus strand of JABWCA010000027.1, from coordinate 2,098 downwards.
TAAAATTTATTCAAATTATTGATAACCCGCGTCATTTAATATCCTCATAAGGTCACTCATTGCCCGAGCAGCCAGTACCCGAGCGGCAGAAATATCACTGTTGACACCACGCATACAAATGTAATAGCAGAACAGATACCGGGGGCGCAGTTATATTTTAATGCAAATGCGGGGGTGAGAAGTGCAGAAGGTGTAAGGCTCAGTATTATCACTACCTGGCGCTCATCATTGCTCAGAGAGAGAGCCCCTGATAAAAATGATGCTATATATGGCTCAATCATCATCTGGCTGACGAGAGCAGCCGCCGAAAGAGTGAGTACCGTTCTGACCGATTTCACCTCAAGCATCAGACCCAGAAGTACAAGCGGAATCAGACTCAGCCCGCTGCTCATAATTGCCAGCACCTTTTCTGTAAATGCCACCACCGTGTTATCAGCCGGCAGCCTCAGCCACGATAGAACAAGCCCTGCCATAAGCGCTATCCCAATCGGTGAGGTCAGATACTTTTTTATTGCGGGCAGTATCAGAGTTTTCGGATCCTCTTCTGAACCCGACTCACCAAAAATCTGCGCCAGTATCGGCCCGAAAATAAAGGCGGGCACTATCATCCCGAACTCGCTTGCGATGATTGCATCAGCCTGCATTCTTGCGTTTTCAGGATATAAAAGCTTGATCAGCGGAAGGCCGATAAGAGCTGTTGCCGCAAAGGCTGTTGAGAGCATGAATGCCCCTATGACCGGCTTTTCATATTTCATCAGTTTCCCGAATCCATAGGTGAGTATTAGCAGGATGACAATTTCGATATTGAAAAGAAGCGCAGTCTTGAACTCATGAAGCCCGAGAGGAACTCTCATAAGCTCATGGAGAATATTTGCCGGGAGAATGATGTTAAGAAGCAGGCTGTTTACAAAAGGGGCAGAGGCAGAGGAGAAAATCCCCTTCTGCTTAAGAATGTAGACAAACACCACTATCAGACTAAGTCCGGCAACTGTAAACGTCAGAGAATTGAGCATCTTATCTCCGTTATGCAGGGAAAGAATTGAGAATAAGTATGAAGTAAAATTAAACTTTTTTTGAGAGAATTTCTGCCGCCGTATTGGCCGAGGATCAGGGATTAAAAGATTTGCCCGAAAAGCGTCATTTTATAGTCACGTTATTAAGATAATCGACCATGTCTCATGCGGGTTATGGCCTGCTGCCGTTAAGAGCTGCTGAGAGTATGCGGAAACGAAGGGGAAGGTCTTCAGTGCATTAAAAAAATACTCGGTACAGAAACCCGATTACCTTCCTGCCCTCTCAACATAAAAGTTGATTCTGGTATTGAGAGCACGGAATACTTTCAGAATTGTATCGATTCTGACATTGGTAAAACTGTTCTCCAGTTTTGAAATCTGTGATTTCTTTACTCCAATAAGTTTCCCGAGTTCCTCCTGAGTAAGTTTTTTTTCTTTACGGAGTTCACGGATTATCTGACCGATATACTCGGCATTAAGTTCGTTGTCAAACCTGTCTCTTTCGGGAGTGCCCTTTTTACCAATATATTTATCAGTAAGCACTTCAAGTTTATGCGTTTTCATTTTATTTTCTCTTTGAAATAATATATTCATTTTTGAGGGACACAGCCCGGTTAATCTCTTTTTCAGGAGTTTTATCCGTTTTCTTTACAATCCCATGTGTTGCAATGACAAGAATATTTCTCTTGTCGTCTTTATCCCGGAATGCGAACATCCGGTAATAAGTTTTATTAAACAGAGTGCGGAATTCCCAAATATCATCATTCAGTTTTTTGAACAGGTTTTTATCAGTCGAAAACCTTGACTTCCAGATATTATAAAGAATCTTCTCTCTTGCTTTGGTATCAAGTTTATCAACGAAATCTTTTGCTTCTTCCATAAACTCAACATCAAAATTGTATTTTACATCCACAGAATGTCAGTAAATTGTTTCTTTATATGGAAACTAATTTACTCATATTTTTATTTCACTACTAACAGACAAAAGCGTTTCAGATAAGTGACCGAATGAGAGAAATCCGCTTGCTATGCGTATAACAGGAGTATTGCCAATAGTGGGGCTTGACATTGGAGCAATCAGCAGC
>JABWCA010000265.1 GCA_013359345.1 Ignavibacteriaceae bacterium | reverse complement strand
AATCAGTGCAATTATCAGGAAAAAGATGAATGAGCCAGTCAGATAAAACGGAGGCAGAACAGTTATTTCCAGCGATGTTTCATTTGCCTCATTTTCCCTGAAAGCGTAGTATGCCTTTACGTGAAGTTTGTATTTGCCCGGTGGTAAGGATGTAAATGAAATCACATTATTCATATAACTCTGCCAGACCCATGAATCACTGAATCCCTCGAGTTTATATTTATAGAGAAGATTATGATTATCATTAAAATAAGGGCTGTTTACATAAAACGTGATTCTGTCATTACCGAATGGTAACTCAAGGTTTCTCTGATATTCAAAATTGAAAAAAGAGTTGTTAATCTCATAACCTTCAATAATCACCGGGGTGCTTAGTTTTTCTTTTTTCACTTCAGCAGGATTGAAGAAAACAACCCCGCTGATAGTGGGTATATAAAGCATGCCGTTTTTATCTGCTGCTGATGAAGGAGTGAAACCACCGTTACATTCACGGGATATCATTCCGTCATTTCTGCCAAACTTAATAAAACTTACTCTGGTTTCTTTTCCGTTTATGACATTATCAATTTCCCTTTTATCAACAGCAAAAACTCCTTTGTTTGAAGAAAACCAGAATATCCCCTGATTATCCAGATGGATTGAAGAAATTGAGTTGTCAAACAGACCATTACGGTGAGTTATTCTCGTGAATTTGCCGTTCTTAAAATGAATTAATCCGTTTCCATATGTTCCGAGCCAGATTTCATCACCACTGGTAAAAATAGTTCGCACATAGCTGAGACCTTCATTATCATTTTTATCATATCTTCTGAACTTTTTACCGTCATACCTGATAAGTCCGTCCTGGCCCGCAATCCAGATAAGTCCTGAGGGGTCCCTTCTGATATCATGAATGTGAAAGGTGATGCCTGTCTGAGAGGGGAGCAGACTGATCTTTTCATTTTCAAGTTTATACAATCCGATTGTCGTGCCAATCCAGATGATGCCTTGTTTTTCTTCAAATAACGTTGTGACTGTAGGAGTGATGCCTCTTTCTATAGGTATGTTTATATCATGAAAACGCCCTGAAGGTGATTTTACGGCAATTTTATTTGATGCCAGACCGGCATAAATTGAATTATCTGAGGTCTCAAGGAGAGACCACACAAATCTTCCCGGGAACAACTCATTTATCAGCTTCTGATCTTTTAATTCAAATACACCGCTGCCGTTTGTGCCTATCAGCAGGTTCCCGTTTTTTCTTATCAGAACAGGATTTATGCTCTCATTCTTAAGTCCGTGAGAGACGTTAAGTGATTTGAAGACACGCTCAGATATTCTGATCAGACCGGCATCATAACTGCCCAGAAGAATTCCGCCGTTATTATCAGCAAGAAGACTTTTAATCACATCGGAAGGGAGCCCGTTCAGGGTGGACAGCACCGAAATTATTTTGCCATTTTTGTACTGTAAAACGCCTGACCCGGTAGCAATATACCAGGTGTCTGATCCCACTCCGAGAACATCGTTAATCTCCCCATATTCCTGATCATAATTTATGAGAAGTGTTATCCTGCCGCTTTTTATTTCATAAACGGCAAGCCCGTCATTCAATAAGAATCTGTTGTCATCTGAAGTTGTGTGGGGGAGAGAATATTTTCCGGGAACACCCCTCGTTCTGAGGGAGATTAATTTACCGTTATCCCATATAAATGTGGAATCAGTCCTTATAAAAATCATCCTTGCTTCATCCCTGATGAGCATTTTCCTGACTTGTGCCAGATCGGTATTAAAAGGCACAGATACCTGAGTTCTTTTGCCCCCGGAGTATTTTATAAGCCTGTGCTGTTCATCATCATAATAAACATTGCCATCATGGGTTACAGAGAACAGCCCGAAGTTTCTCCGATAATTTCCCTGCGCAATCACTGTGAATTTTTCATCCCTGAAAGCTGAAATGCTGTTGCTTTCTGTAACAAGATAAATAATATCATTTTTATCAATAAAAAGATCTTTTATCCTGTTGTTAAGCATTTCGGGGTAATCCTGAAACCGGTAGTCCTTAAATCTGACTCCGTCAAACCTCACCAGGCCGTCATTTGTGGCAAAAAAAATAAAACCTTCTGACCGCTGAACAATATCGTTGACAGAATTCTGAGGGAGTCCGTTTTCTGTGTTCCAGAAAGTAATCAGATTATCATTATTAACTTTTAATCCTTTATCTGATACCTGAGGGAAAGAAAGTTTGACGTATGGCTGGGCAATACACTCACTGCTGAAAAGATATAACAGAAAAAATAATGTAAAACTGCTTAAGGCCTTCATACATCTATATTTTTTACATCATCCGCCGTTATTTTTACAAGGTCATCATCACTCAGGTTAGTCAGGGTAAGAATTCTTTCTTCCTGATTGCCTATTGCCTTATAGAGTATATTTCTTACTGTACGGGCATTGCCGAAGTTGATGTCTCTGTTTTCATACAGTTTGGAGAAAACATTGAGCAGTTCTTCGAGTGCGGTTTCATCAAGCTTATAACCGCTTTTTTCACTTTGTCCTCTTGCAATAGTGAGCATTTCAATGGGATTGTAATCTTCAAAGTTGAAATAATTTGTGAATCTTGAGCCAAGTCCCGGGTTAGATTCCAGAAATGCCTTCATTTCATTAGGGTAACCTGCCACTATCACGATAAGAGATTCTTTAAAATCTTCCATACGTTTGAGGAGCGTATCAATTGCCTCCTGCCCGAAATCACTGCCGCCCCTGTTGAGAGTATAAGCCTCATCAATAAACAATGTGCCGCCTAAGGCCTGTTTGATAACCTCTTCGGTCTTCTGTGCTGTCTGGCCAACATATCCGGCAACGAGAGAACTTCGGTCTACCTCAATAAGGTGTCCCTTCTCAAGAATTCCCATCTCTTTGAATATTTCACTAAGCAGACGTGCAACAGTGGTTTTACCGGTGCCCGGGTTACCAAGGAATACCGAATGAAGACTTTTTCTTATAACGGTAAGACCTCTCTCTTCTCTGAGGCGAGCTATCTTAAGACTCGAGATAAGTTTTTCAACCGCGCGCTTAACATCTCCCAAACCAGTGAGTGAATTCAGTTCGGCAAGTTTTTTCTCCAGAATTTCAGGATTGCCGGTTACTTTAAACGCTCTCTTTTCCTCACGGCTCTTTGAGATTTCGTCAAAATCAATTGCCTCAACAATCTTTGCATCTTCACTGTTGCGTTTTTCCTCATCAAAATCTACCACACGGAGCAGCTGCTTCCTCACCGCAGCATCAACAGTGTTCCTTACAAAACGGGCATTGGCAAATGTTTTATCTCTGCCCCTGTATTTCTCATTATAGTAAGTCATTAATTTTTCGCGCGCATCATCAGAAAGCCTGAGATCTTTCCCCTTGAGCAGATTTTCTGATATCTGCATCAGCTCTTCAGGATTATAATCCTCGAAAGTGATAAATTTAGTGAAACGCGACTGCAGCCCCGGATTTGATTCAAGGAATCTCTGCATATCCTCTGTGTAGCCAGCGGCAATAACGATAAACTTACCCCTGTCATCTTCCATGCGTTTCAGGAGTGTGTCAATTGCTTCCTTGCCGAAATCAGAACCTGAATCACCCGCCTTAACGAGAGTGTAAGCCTCATCTATAAAGAGGGTTCCGCCTATAGAGCTGTTAATAAGTTCTGTGGTTTTCTCTGCGGTCTTGCCAACATAACTTGCAACCATGTTCTGCCGGTCCGTTTCCACAAGGTGGCCTTTGGGCAGAATTCCCAGTGCAGCATAAATTTCGCTGAAAAGACGGGCAACGGTAGTCTTGCCTGTTCCCGGATTGCCAAGGAACACAACATGGTCAGAGAATCGTGACTGGATATCTTCACCTCGCTCGGCAAAGAAGCGCGCCAGTTTTACAAGCTCATTAATTTCTTTTTTGACAGATGTAAGCCCGAGCAGTCCGTTAAGTTTTGCCAGGGTTGTTTCAAGCTTTTCTTCATCAACACCCACTCTGAAGTGTTTTTTAATGTCTTTCTTAAAGACTTCAACTATATCGGGTTCAACTATTGTTACCAGCGCATCGTTTGTCCGCTCAGCGGGGGAGAGTTTCAGGTAACGCTTACTGAGCTGCATCTTTGCATCATCAAAAATGTTTCTTACAAGCCTGGCATTACCGAACGTTTTATCACGGCGGCGGTATAATCCTTCAAATTCCTTCTGAAGAAGAGTCTTTGCATCATCAGTGATTTTATAGTCTTCCTTGCCTGCCATGCCGGTGAAGATCTCGATCATCTCTTCAGGAGTGTAATCCTCAAAATCAAACATGTGAGTGAATCGTGATTTCATACCGGGATTTGACTCAAAAAAGTCATTCATCTCATTGGGATAACCTGCAACAATAACTGCAAACTGACCTGCCTTGTCTTCCATTCTTTTAAGGAGGGTATCTATTGCTTCCTGACCAAAATCATTGGCCACACCTTTTTTAACCAGTGTATAGGCTTCATCTATGAAGAGAACGCCGCCCATTGCCTCTTCAATTTTGGTTTCTGTTTTCTGAGCAGTTTCACCAACATACTGTCCAACCAGAGCGGCACGGTCAACTTCAACAATATGACCTTTTTCAAGGATGCCCATTGCCTTAAAAATATCACCGATCACTCTTGCAACACTGGTTTTACCAGTACCGGGATTCCCCAGGAATGCCGAGTTTACTGATAATCCGTCTTTAGTCTTAAATCCTGATTTCTTTCTTTCCTGAATAAATCTGAGATAATCAACAAATTCCCGCATTTTATTTTTGACGGAACCCAGACCTGTGAATTTATTAAGTTCCTTCAGAATTTCTGCAATTTTATCCTCTTCGCTCTCGGCAGAACCTGATTTAACACCTCCGCCGGGCGAATCAAGCTCGTTAAGGTCAATTTCCTCAAGGTCATAAATGGGTGTATCGCCTATCAGAAACCATTTTTCACCAATTTTCTGATTGAAGAGATAGATCTCTGCTTTGCCCTGGCCCGTTCTCCAGAATCCGGGCGACTGAGTGCCCCAGCTCTGGCTTATAGTCACGATTTTATCTTCTGCCTCAAAAACAGTTGAAAAAGTATGGTTACCCACGACAATTGAATTCAGATACCATATCACCTGACCCGCAACCTGCATTGAATCCCGCTGGTAATAAGGGTTATGAATTGAAAGTTCAACTCCAACATATCTGATATCTCTGTAATTGAACTGGAAGTAGTACAATTTTTTTCCGCTTTCGTAATGGAGCAGGAAATCAAAAGTCCTGGCAAGATAAACCTTTAGAGATGAATCGGGATTTGGTGCAAAGTCGGTTCGTT
>JABWCA010000264.1 GCA_013359345.1 Ignavibacteriaceae bacterium | reverse complement strand
TTTAGTAAATTACTTGTTCTTCAATATATTGAGATAATTAAAAATGAAAATATCTGAAATCCTTAACTTAAACATGTTTCGCCGCCATATGGCACTATCTTTGGCGGATTGTTAGTGGTTAATGTTATTTATTTTTTTCTGTTTCCTGTTTTCCTGTTTTCCTGTTGGAGACGCAAGCATTGCGTCTCTACGAATCCTGTGTCCTGTTTTCCTAGTATTGTGTGATTCCTCAGGAATCATTGGCCTTGTTAGTCTTGCTTCTTATTTTCCTGTAGGAGACGCAAGCATTGCGTCTCTACGAATCCTGTGTCTTTTTTTCCTGTCTCCTGTGTCTTGCGTCCTGTCTCCTGTATCTCTGCGAATCCTGCATCCGTTTTTGCTGCAACGAAAAACGAGCAACGTTCAACGAGCAACGATCAACGCGTTTTGTCGATCCTGAAAAAATCCCTGTTATAATTGGGTTGTTTTTCCAGCCACTCAATCTCATCCTTACTTGAAGTGGAATAAATGCCGCTGAGCCCGTTATGAAGGAACCTGATCTTCCGTTTGCCGTCGGAGATGCTGAAATTTTTATACTTGCTGAAATAATCTGCCATGATGATTTACCCTTTCACTTAAGCTTTTTTAAGAATTCCGTGGCATTCCTCATTATGAATCTCGATGCCAAGGTCCATTAATATTTTTGTTACGGTGCCGTCTGTGCCGGGAGTCTCAACCCCCTCCTCAATCCTGAACTTACGGCTTCCTTTTTTGTCGTTTGCCATGTAGCGCAGCCTTACCTTATCGGCGTCAATAGTAAAACCGAAGTTCGCAAACTTGCCATCCATCAGCGGCGACCATAACAGATCCACAATCCCGAACGGCGTGTAATACTCCTTCATCTGCACCCCGTAAACCGAAATGGTGGGATCCGGATTCAGCTCAAACTTGTTCTTAACGAACTTATTGATATCCGAAAGCTGATTTGCCCCGCAGATATGCAGTTTCCTGTTTGATCCCTTTGAGAAAACCTCTTTGAGATGATCGTCAAAATCCGATTCACCCAGGGTCGTATTGTAAGTGTTCACGTTGGTTACAATTCTCCCGAGAAAGCCGTGTCCCCAGGTGGTCCTGTAATTCCCCGCCGTTGCATACCCCTGCGAGGGCGCAAACATGAAGTACCTCTCCACCTGCATTTTCATCTCCTCGATCCTCTTTGCCACGAGACCCGCATGATCAACGCCGTCAGTGAAATTCTCACCGGCCTGATACCTGCCGGTAGTCGAGATCGATTCTGAAAAGATGTTCAGATAATTGTACTTCTCGGTCTCCTTCGTGGTCATGGATGTGCGCACACCGGCATTCTCGCTGTTCCTCGATCCTATCACCTTAATCACACCGCCCGGTTCGGCTATCGGAGTCAGTGATCCCGCTCCGTCAATGTTGGTAAGCGTCACGGTCGATGAAACTGCCGAGACATACGCCATCTCTTCGGTATCCTCAATCAGCACGATGTCATCCAGATTGAAAATCGAAAGGTTCTGAGTGTTTGAAGATGTGAGCAGAAGAGAAACGGGATTCCCCGTGCCGGTAACCGCCGCAATAATATTGGTCTGATGCGGGAGCAGCTCATTCTCGTACCATGAAAACTTGGCGTAGGCATTACGCACCTCCTTCTGCTTCCTGTTCGAAAACCAGAGCCACTGAAACAGCGGAGTCTGATACGGTTTAAGCACCATCAGCACCTTTTCGATATCGGGAACACTGTTTCCCTGCGCAGACGATACCACCCCTTTGTTGATTGATTCGTAAGACATATTCCTCCTAAGAATTTGATTTGATAATCTGATTAATTAATCCGCTCCTCTCACTGTTCCCTGCATCCGTTACCGGCCTCTCCAGAAAATCAATGATTCTGAGCCTGTTTATTTCCTTTAATTCACTTCTGAGCCGTTTTTTCACCTCCTCCTCAAAATTGTTTTTAAGCTTCTCATAACTGAGCCTCCCGGCAAAATCAATGATGGTCAGCTCATAAAGCTCCCTGTTCCGTTCAAACAAAGGCATGAAATTCTGATACCTCTTATCCCAGTCCCTGAAAACCTCGGTAACCCTCTGCCTTTTCTCATCTGTCAGTTTCACCCCTCCTCCCGGGTTCATTTTTCATCTCCCCTTAAAAATTAAACTTACGGTACAAACATAACCCGCCGCCCCCCTGCAATGTTAGTTCGTTTTTGTGAACCGGCTGAAACAGGAATACAGGATGCAGGAAACAAAAATAGTGAGCAGTGAACAGTGAGTAGTGAGCAGAGAACAGGATTCGTAGAGACGCAATGCTTGCGTCTTTAACAGGATACAGGAAACAGGATGCAGGAAACAAGAATAGTGAGCAGAGAACAGTGAATAGTGAGCAGAGAACAGGATTCGTAGAGACGCAATGCTTGCGTCTTTAACAGGATACAAGAAACAAGAAGTACGGTGGTATGATTGTATGGCGGGTATGGCCAGTCGGGGGAAGGCTTCCCCCGACTGAAAGTTGTCAGGTGCAGCAAAAAATCGGGAAACGGGTGCAGGATGTAACGCCTCCCGAGAATCGGGACTATTGGTACATTTATGCTGAAAAGAAGAATCAGGGAACAGGATTCGTAGAGACGCAATGCTTGCGTCTTTTGCAGGAAACAGGATCTATATTTGTATGGTGGTATGATTTTATGGCGGGTATGGCCAGTCGGGGGAAGGCTTCCCCCGACTGAAAGTTGTTAGGTGCAGCAAAAAATCAGGAAACAGGAAGCAAGAAACAGAGTGCATTAAGCCGGTTACACACTGCCGAAATGCTTTTCGGCTGAGAAATGCAGGATACAGGAAACAGGGGGAAGGAAACTGCGGGTACTATCTATGCTGAAAAAACCCCGGCGGGGTTTAATATCTGTAGCAAAACGCACCCATAACAATTCCCCTGCTAGGCAAAGCAGCGAATTCCGGTTGTTTTGACAAATAGAATTAATTGTTGATTTTATAAATTGTCCTGAGAATGTTAAGAAGTCCGTCTTTACTGATCTCTGCCCCTATAGCCTTCAGATTAATTGATGGATCGGTCTCAACTGCTTTAATAAACTTCCTTACATCGTCCTCAATATCCGGCTTAACAGGAACAATATCCATTTCAGAAAGGTATTGGCTTAATCTGAAGATATCGTTCCGGTGCTTCTTTATATCCTTTGAATCAACTTGTTCTCCGTTTTCTTTCCTCTCACTTAGGTCAAGAAAAGCCTTAATCTTAAAAAGAATCAAGTATTGACGTGCAAGAACCGGAATCCCTTGAGCAATGATAACACCATTTTGTATTAATTCATAATAATTACCATCAACCAGAATTGCAGAAAGACTGACCATTGACGTAAAAGATATTTTTCTGAATCTGCACACTTTATCTTTTATTTCAAATGAAGTGCCACCGCTGAATAACTCTATTATTGAGGGAAATGTTAGCTCAGATGGGTCCTTAAAGCGATAATAGACTGGTTTTCCGTCTGATCTCTCACAATTATTATATCCGCCGTCACTTAAAAATCTGATAAACCGATCACCAAATTCCCGGGATGGTTTATGAAAAAGAAATACTATATCAATATCCTTTGTTGTCCTGAATTCCACTCCCTCGCCGGCCATCAGAAGATCACAAGCTGTACCACCAATAACTACAAAACTATCACTCAAATCGGAAAAATATTCCTTTATTTTATTGATGCCGTGAACCATAAATGATTCTCATAATAATTTCTTAACTTTATCAAGTGCAATCTGCACTCTTTCATCTTCGTTATCCCTGAAGAGAAAACATAACCCGGCGGGGTCAACAAAATTTGAGTATTTACCGGCACCCGCAACAGGTTTATACCTCCAGACCTGAAACTCCGCACTTGCATCTTCCGGGAAGATAACTTCATAAGCCATTTTTTTTTCCAGAATCATTTTCAGTAATTTTGAATTTCCTGCGTAGGATTTAATTTTACCTGCGTTTAAGTCAGTATATTCAGATAATGCGGTTATCCCCGATACCAGGACATACTTATCCAAATCTTTGTTTTGCACCTTCAGGTAAACAATATCCTTTACAACCGGCTTCAGAAACGGGAGTGCTTTCTCAAGAATAGTAACCGGTAAAAGTTCTGCAATGCCGATCACTTCCCTTGCCGTTCTGTTTACAGCGATCAAGCCGAAGTTTCTCAATTCATCAAAGCTTCTTGAAATTGTCATAGCTGAATAACCCAGGTTTGCAGAGAGCATCCTGAGCGGAAATGTTTTAGTAACAGAGGATTGATTGATGATATAATTGATGACACAAACAGATGAAGGGGAAAGATAATCGGCTTTTCTTTTTGCCGGTTGATAATTTTCTGTCAGAGATAATCCTGCTCCCGGTATATAAATCTGCTTTCCGGGTACAATAAATGGAACATTATACTTAATAAGGCGATCGCGTTTATTAAAATCCATAACATCATTAACATAAACGGACATCTTTTTAAGGTTTTCAGAGATGCTCTCCATCTCCTTTTGAATTACGGCATGTATGATCGTCCTTTTTTGTTGATCTATCACCAGTACTATCTGCCCAAATTTTTCCAGATTAATCCGGAAAAAGTTATAATTCTCTCTGAACAGAAATGGGACACGGCTGATTTCAGGAGTTCCCGAAATCTTAACATTTGTGTGAAGCGTCTTCTTAAGAAATTGTACTGTACGGTTAATCAGTTCTGTCATTATTTTATAACATTTTTTTTGTTACACCACAAATTTAATGTTATTATATTAATATAAAAAGCTTTATATATATTTTATTAACTCTTTATATTATGCAACTGACATATAACATAAAGTTATTGACCTGTATATATCATTAACAAAACTTCCGAATTAAATATCTCACGCTTTAGTACACTCTTATACAATGTTGCACACTGACCCGCCGCCGCGGACTGATGTCACTGATGTCACTGATTACAACTGTACACAACCCATGGCACCGTAAGTTTAACCCCGTCTTCAACGCCGTTAATGTTCATAAGGAAGAAAGTATCATAAAGAATCGATTCGGCTTCGTGCTCCGGGAGCAGCTCCCGCCATGAATCCATGAATCCAATCTTAATCAGGAAATGCTCCCTGATATCCATAGCATCGGCAAATTTCATCACGAATCTGGAAATGCTCTTTTTATATCTGAACCCCGACTGCATCAAAAGCACCTCCATCTTTTCCATCGAAGGGCGCTTGTGCGATATATGATCATCAATCTTCGCAATCAGCTCCGCCCTCCCCTGCTTATCGAGAATCACCTTAAGGGCATCGTAAAACTCACGCATAGTTCCGTCCAGATTCATCGTGAAAATAAACTGGCCGCCCGGCCTGATCACCCCCT
>JABWCA010000263.1 GCA_013359345.1 Ignavibacteriaceae bacterium | reverse complement strand
CAATTTTTATAATTACGGGATTTCTCAAGGGAATAAATGAAAACCAGATTTTCTGAGTTCATTTTACATAAGAGATTTAACAACTAAAACTTATAAACTTTCGTAAACTATTGAAAGAACAAAGGTTTAGATTGTTTTTTTTAATGAATTACCATACATTAATAAATTATTTTAACAGAAATTTAATGTTGTAAACATTTCCGGAGGATTGTTTGGATTTATTTAAAAAATGCCATGATTTTACAAGAGCTGATGATATAAAAGCACTGGGTTTATACCCTTATTTCAGACCAATACAGGAGAATGAAGGTCCTGTTGTTCAGATTGAAGGGAAAAAAGTGGTAATGGCCGGATCAAATAATTATCTCGGTCTCACAGCCCACCCAAGAGTTAAAGAAGCTGCCATTAAAGCTGTTGAAAAGTACGGAACGGGCTGCTCCGGCTCAAGATATCTGACCGGTACAATCGATCTTCATGTTGAGCTTGAAGAAAGAATGGCAAAATTTTTCAAGAAGGAAGCCTGCTTATTATTCAGCACCGGTTTCCAGACAGCCCTCGGAGTTATACCGACCCTTGCCCAGAGAGGTGATTACATAGTTTCTGACCGTGATAATCATGCATGCATTGTATCTGCAAATCTTATGGCAAAAGGCGCCACGGCAGAGTTTGTAAGATATAAGCACAACAACATGGATGACCTTGAAAGAGTGATTTCCAGGCTGCCTGAAGAAGCAGGCAAACTTATTGTCAGCGACGGCGTGTTCTCAACCGGCGGAGAGATTGTTGATCTCCCCAGATTAAATGAGATTGCAAAAAAATATGGTGCCCGTATCCTCATTGATGATGCTCACTCAGTTGGTGTTATCGGCGAGGGAGGAAGAGGCACTGCAAGTGAGTTTGACCTGGTTGATGAGATCGATATGACAATGGGAACATTCTCAAAAACATTTGCCTCACTCGGAGGATTTGTTTACGGATCCGAAAGAGTTATAAACTACATAAAGCATCACGCTCCTGCACTTATATTCAGTGCATCACCCACTCCGGCATCAGTTGCATCAGCTCTCGCCGCACTCGATATCCTCGAAGAACAGCCTGAACTGGTTACAAGACTTATCAGAAACGCATCTAAAGCAAGGAATGACCTTAAAGCTGCAGGCTTTAACGTTGTTGACGGCAGAACAGGTATTGTACCCGTTATTGTTGGCAGCGATGAGGTTGCTTTCAAAATGTGGAGAATGCTTTACGACAGCGGTGTCTTTGTGAATGTGTTCATCTCCCCGGGCGTGCCTGAAGGAAGACAGATGATGAGAACTTCATACATGGCATCACACGAAGATGAGCATCTTGATTATATAGTTGATACTTTCAAAAAAGTAGGCTCTGAATTAGGGCTCATATAATCAGAAAACGATTAAAAAAGCCGTCCCGGTTCTCAGGACGGCTTTTTTTGTTTTAAAGGCAGCAGTTACCATTATCTGATTTCATATAATTACGGTAAGAGCCGTATTATTACCCGGCCAAAATACAGATCCTGATCATCTCAGAATCACCTACAGTAAATCATTGTCACTTTGTACTTTGCGGTTCAGAAACGATTATTCCGGAACCTGACGGGATTGGTTACCCGCCCTGCTCCTGGCCTGTTTTTCCTGCCGGATGAAAAAGCATTGCGTTCAGGAATCCGAGTGTGAAAATCAGATAAATGCCGGCAAGCACCCACATTCCGGGAAGATCAGGTTTTGCAATCAGCATTTTCACCATCGCAATAAGCACAAGTGAAAAATGGATGAGATTTCCCATGATAATCGGCCGGCCGTATATTCCGCCTAACACTGCATTCCTTCCCATCCAGTTCATAAATGCAAAGCCCAGCATGCCCGCAGCAAGGAACTGCATGAACATCTCACCCGCTCCGCCCGATGTCACTTTTGTATGCAGAAGCAGTTCCTTCGCAAAAAATGATGTTAGTAAACCAAAAACACCAAGCACGACGGCTGAAGAAACCATCAGCCATTTAGAATTTATCTTCAATATATCCTCTTTTACTTCAATACTTAATAAGTGGTGATCAAAATATCTTGCCTCTGAAATTAGTTATATCAAAATAAAATTCTTTTTTCTCTCCATTGGAAAGCTCAATCTTCAGCCTCTCATAAAATCTTTTTCTGCGCAGTATCTCAGATCTGTCCTGCACTACGAACTTTATTTTATCTTTTTTATATAATGCTTCCAGATATTTAAATTCATGTTTAATATTTATGAATGGGTGCAGCATGGTTGGCTGATCATTGATTACAATTGCGTTTTCAATTGATGAGCCATCTCCACCTGAATATAAGTCCTTTTTCTTTCTGCCTGATGATTCGTTCATATAATATTACCCAAAGAAGTTAGTTAAACAAACGTAATCTGTTTCTGCAAATTATATCACCCTCACTATAATTCCAAGGGGTTGCACGCTCCGGCATAAAAAAAAGCAGCCTTTTGAGGGGCTGCCTTTTACTGTCTTCATTCCGGCCCGAAAAGCCGTAATGCATAGCTCATCATCTTTTATCGTTTACATATTCATCAATAGCTTTATTCTTTTCCCTTTTATGTCTGATCATACCTGATTAAAACCTAAGGTCAGAACATCATATCGCCGCCCGGCTGACCACCATCACCGTTTGGTCTTTTGCGGTCAGGCTGTCTGAACTGGGCATCAAGTTTCCATGTGATACCGAGTGTGAAAATCCTTGAGTCTCTGCTGAATTCATTCATTGAATTGAAATTCGGCCCGTTTGCATCCATCGCAAATTTCATGGTTTTGAAAATATCATTAACCTTGAAGGTAAGCGAGAGTTTGTTATTGAAGAAATCTTTCCTGAATGAAATATCTGTCCAGTACATTTCTTTACGTGTGCCCTGTGCGGTTGCAGTTGGTCCCATATAGAACACCATCAGCTGCATGAATATGTTTTCAGGCAGGGTAACGTTTGCAAACAGTCTTGAGGTGAAATCAAAGCTGTTATTTGAGAATGAATTGCTGGCGATATTTCCTGTGAGCTCATTCTTATAAAGTGATGCACTGCCGTTGATCCTCAGCCAGGGGAGGAATCTCGTGTTAAGAACCAGTTCAAGTCCGTAATTTCTTGATTCGCCAATGTTATAAACTGTATTTTCAAAAACACCGGTTGCAGAATTTAACTGTCTGTACTGTGTGATCTGATCATCAGATGCCTTATAGAAAAGTGATGTTGTTACATCAAAGTCTTTGAAATAATTATCAACACCGAACTCAAACGAGTTTGTGTACTCGGGGTTAAGTTCAGGATTACCAAAGAATGAGTTGGTTGAATCAATGTAATTAACCGCCGGGTTAAGCCACCACTGGTTAGGCCTGTTGATTCTTCTTGAATAACTGAAGTGAAGTCCGTTTTCCTGAGTGATCATATAGTTAAGGTTAAGGCTGGGGAAAAGATCAAAATAGGATCTGTTGATCTCTTTGTTGATATTTTTCTGATCAGCATTTATAATTGTCTGTTCACCTCTTAAACCGAGCTGATACTTGATGCCCAGGAGTGAATCTGCGTACATACCGTACAGGCTGTGAATCTGCTCGTTGTAAATAAAATTGTTATTTCTTGCTGCATTATTCACATACTGATTCGTGTTGAAATCAAAATTGTAATAGTTGTAATTGTTATCAAGTCCCTTTGCCGAGCCTTTATAACCTGCTTCAATCTTGGGTCCGTTTTCAATCGGGTTTACATAATCAATCTGGAGTGTGCCCACTCTGTTGATGTTAAAGTTACCGGTCATCCATTTTATGGGGAGAAGCGGATTTGTATTCTGATCATAATACTGATTAAATGTTTCATTATTAAATGTGTCATCGCCGTATGACCAGAAGAGGTCTGCGGTGAGTTCATGACCCTTTTCAGCGAATTCTTTTTTGTAACCTGCCCTGAGATCAATACCCTGGGTATCAAATGCGTTACCCATTTTGCTGTATGAAGGATTATTGGGCAGAATGCTCGTATAACTTGAAGTGTTAAGATTACCGCCCAGGCTTCTGTCAAAGAATCTGGTGTCTATTGAAAAATTGAGTTTGTCAGTTTCGGTGAGATTGTAATCAAACCCGAAATTTATTGTGTGGGTTTTCATGTGCATATCACGCGCCATATTCTGGACAAGGTAAGATGTGTTACCCGGAGTCACGAATAACTCACGGTACTGATACATTCTCATATCCATTCTGTTGCTGTTCACGTTGTATGAACCGTACAGATTAAAATCACCTATTTTATAATTCAGGTTTGTTGATCCGCCGTATTTATCGCCGGTTCCTGCATTCAGACTGACCTGTGTGTTAAAGCCTTCTGATCTGTTCTTTTTGGTGATGATATTGATAATTCCCGTATCACCCGAAGCCTCATATCTTGCCGAAGGATTTGTGATAATTTCAATTTTGTCTATCATTCCGGCAGGTATCATTTCAAGTATTGAACCGCCGTTGTTGCCCATGGGTCTTGGCTGTCCGTCAACCAGTATGGTCACATTCTGCTTTCCCCTTAATGAAACATTTCCATCCGAATCAACAGTTACAGATGGTGTGTTTTTAAGAATATCAAGCGCCGTACCGCCTACCGAGGTCATATCTTTGGCAACGTTTATAACTTTTTTATCAAAATTGTACTCAAGGAGGTTTTTCTCACCCGTTACAACAACATCGCTGGTTGCGTAAGCAGTTGAAGAGAGCTGAAGATCGCCTATCTCCATTTTGCCCTGGCTCTGAATGTTCAGCTTATTTACAAATAAAGGTTCATACCCGATGTAGCTGATCTTCAGGTAATAGTCCCCGTTTTTAACACCGGGAATAATAAAGTTGCCGTTTGCATCTGTTGCAGCACCGGTAACCATGGCAGAATCGGTTATATTATGCAATGTTACTGTAGCTGCATTAAGCGGCTGTTTATTTTCCTTGTCAGTGACTTTGCCGTTAAGGCTGGTTGACTGTGCAACCAGAACCTTACCGACCATCAGAATCAGAATCAAAATCACTTTCTTCATTGGCTCCTCACTTTATATATTTTGATTTTCAGTTTTTCATGGTTCAAAAATATCCCGTCATTTCATGCGGAATTGTCTGTTTTGTACAAACGGAAAAAATCAGAATTAAACGGACTATTTCCTCATCCGGCAATAATCTGAAAATCACCGGGTTACGGTACAACAAGAGTAATACTTCCCCGCCGTGCATATGGTTCCTGAATAAATGAATGGCAGGCTGAATGAAAGATTAATTGTGATATTGCCGGCATCCGGGTTGAGAGATCGTAAATTTATCCTGAATTGAGGGAACAAAATTGCGGATCGGGGTTAGCGGTATCCGGGGAAATAAAGATTTTTC
>JABWCA010000262.1 GCA_013359345.1 Ignavibacteriaceae bacterium | reverse complement strand
GTATGAGTGTATGTAACCACTGCTGAAATGCTTTTCGGCAGCGCTAAAATTGCTGACTTTGATATTGGAGGCAGAATAAATTTTAGTTTGTTCATCTATGCTGAAAACGGGTGCAGACCTGACCTTCAGGGTAACAGGCATTAAGATAGAAAGCGGCAGTATCTGCAAGCTTGCATACCATTCCCTGAAGGTCGTGAGGAAGGAAAGAAGAGACTGTCCTGAGTGGAAAATCTGCAAAAGCTCTTTTATTGAAATCACCTGCGGAGAAAAACACGCATTGGGGAGATCACTGGCTGCAAACGGAAATCCCCTGACGAGATGCCGAACTCCGTTTTTTGTATCATAAAATTTTTATGCGTGTTTTTTCAGGCTGTGGTCATTTTGTCAAAAACCACAGATCTTCAGGATTTTTAACCATGTAGGGGTTTCCTGTCTGTAGTAACGTTATTGTCTTGTCCGGAAAATATCCCCTTTAGGAGATTCCCGTAAACAAAAAAGTTCAAAGTTCAATGTTCAAGGTTGTTTCAATCAGCCAATCTTTTTCAATCAGCCAATTCCTGAAGAGGAAGGGTAACTATAAATAACAAATGTTTATTTTTTGAGGTATTTATTATGAAGAAGGTAAAACTAATCAGTTTGATTTTATTCTCCTTTAACATATCTATGACCCTTAGTGACCTGCCTTCAGGTAATTATCTTTTGTCACTTAAAGAAGGTAATAATTTACACTTTGTTAAATTAAACTATCTGAAGTAAACGATCATGATAAAAATAATATTATTTCAGTTTCTGCTTCTTATTACAACAACCCCGGTTCTCAGTCAGATTCCGGAAAAGGGTTCATCAAGTCAGAATGACACCCTGCTGCCTCATTATAACCCGCTGCATCTTGGAAATAAATGGTACTATTACAACAGTGATTACAATGATTGGATAAAAAAGGAGGTACTTAGTGACACAGTTGTTAACGGGCTCAGATATTTTAAGGTGAATTCGTTCGCCTCTTATTTAGGTTTTGGCACAATAATTGAATATGAAAGGAACGATGAAAATACCGGCACAAATTATAAACTTGATATACATGACTTGGATAAAGACGGCAGTACAGATGATGAGGTTATGACCGATAGTATTAACGTTCCGGATCACACCAGATATACCAGTTGGAGATTTGTCATGGAGCAGCCATTTGCCCAGGATCATAGTACTTTTGTAAAAGATAAATTTCAGGGAGTAATATTTGGTCAGGCAGTTATTCTTCGTGACCTTTTCTGGGTTGAGGTTTTTTTGGAAGCAACAATTTCTGACAAATTCGGAGTAGTAAGGTTCGCTCCGGAACTTGCACCGTATTACTCCCTGAAAGGTTGTATAATTGATGGTGTTCATTACGGCAATACAACCGGTATAGAGGATAAAATAGCTGAACAAAAAGGGTATCAGCTTTACCCCAACTACCCCAACCCGTTCAATCCTGAAACTGTGATAAGATTTTCAATCCCGGAGCGAGTATCTGTAAAAGGGACGGTTTTCAGCAGCACAGGTGAGAGAGTTGCAGTGCTACAGGAGGGAGAGATGGAGCCGGGAAGCCACTCGCTTAATTTCAATGGCAAAGGGCTCTCATCAGGGGTGTATATCTTCCGGCTTGAAGCAGGAGGGTATAACAAGACGATAAAAATGATGCTTTTGCAGTGACGGAAACGGTTCTTAGTGCCGGGGTGCGTTGTGCGTAGTTGCAGCAAGACGCAGATGTAAAACGGTTCAAAGTTCAAGGTTCGAGGTTGGGGCACCCGTTTGTGTGCTTATTTTAAGCAGGGCAAGATATCACTGCCGAAAAGCGTTTAGACAGGGTGGCATGGTTGCAGTATTGACCTCTGTTTACTGTAAGAAGCTCATACAATCTCCGCCAGGGCGGACAATCATCCAATCATCCAATCATACATGTCTTCCTGTATCCTGTATAGCAGCACAAATGTACCGACAGTCCCGAAAATTCGGGAGGCGTTACAGAGTCGCTAGTTCTGAATCCTGATAAGGGGGATAATCTGCTTCCCGTTTCCTGTATTGCTGCTATCTATTGCCGTCGGTTTTAACCGACGGTACAAAAGACAAAGCTAAACCGGTTTTAACCGCATTAAACTATGGCCGGTGCTCCTTTTAATGTGTTAAGTTACAGCATAAAAGAAGCAAACTAAAGTTTGCTCTACCCCAAAAGCTCCCGGCTATTTGATTCGTTGCATAATTATATCCTGCTTTCCTGCCTCCTGTATCTTGCTTTCCTGTTTTCCTGTATCCTGTTTCCTGTGTAAGGCTTCCCCCGACTGACCATACTAGCATACCACCATACCATCTACCATCATACCTTTATACCGGTTTTAACCGCATTAAACTATGGCTGGTGGTCTTTTTTAAGTGTTAAGCTACAGCATAAATGAAGCAAGCTAATGTTTGCTCTGCCCCAAAAAGCATCCCGCCAAACCGGGAAGTCACATTTTTATTGATTAGTTGTGTCAATATATATAAGGACAAGACACGGCGCACTATACCCTAAACCCTAAAGCCTAAACCCTTTCAAAAGCCTACCATCTGATCTCTTTTCCATCCCTGAAGAATTTACCTGTGATTTGAGGATCAGCCTTATCAGCCAGCCAGACAATTCCTTCGGCTCCGGCTTTAACGTCTCTTGGTGCTGAAAGACCACCCATATCAGTTCTAACCCAGCCGGGACAAACAGAATTTACTGCTATTCCCTGGTGCTTCAGGACAGCAGAAAACTGCCTCGTCACTGCATTCAGGGCTGCTTTTGATATACTGTATGCCGGGGCGTAATTACCCATATCGTTAAGTGAACCGGCTCCGCTTGAAACGTTAATTATTCTTGCTCCCTTTTTCATAAAAGGAAGAAACGCATTTATTATAAGAAGCGGGCCTGTAACGTTGATTTCAAAGGTTTCACGCATCATTGAAGGAGTGACATCTTTAATATCGGCTTTATCCAGGAGGATCGCAGCGTTGTTGATCAGCACATTGAGGTCTGTTGAGAATGCCGAAAACTCCTTTGCCGCACCCGTGAATGATTCAGGTGAAGAGCAGTCTATATTAATAAAGCGGGCATCAACGTTTTCATTCCGGAGTTTTGTGACGGCCATCTGGCCTTTGTTTGAGGATCTTGCACCCAGAAAAACAGTATAACCGAGTTTGCCAAGTTGTCTGGCTGTTTCGAAACCGATGCCACGGTTCCCGCCCGTGATCAGAGCAGTCTTATTCATAATTCTTCCAAAATTTATTAACTCTGTACTGAAAAATACAAAAGATTTTAATCAGCATACAGGGCAGTCGCAGAGTTTAGCTTATAAACCGATTCAAATAAAATCACCGGTGAAACTGAAGGATGAGAAAAATGGCCATCCGGCGGGGGTGAACTAAACAGCACAGGATTAAGTTATTTTAAATTATAAATGAATAAATACTTTATGCCGTTCAAACAAATTATTTTGCAGTTCGTCACAATACTTCAGCATTTATAAAATCAGTATCGTAATATTCTCTTCTAACAAAATAAGGAAAAACAAATGAGAATAAGCCTCATAAAAGTTTTCCTTTTGCTGCTTACAGTACAGATGTTCTCTCAGCAAGAGGCAAGATTATTAAGATTTCCGGCTATTCACGGCGAGAAGATAGCCTTTTCATATGCAGGTGATTTGTATATTGTTAACGCCGCCGGAGGTGTTGCAAGAAAAATTACAAGTGATATCGGGTATGAAATGTTTCCGAAATTTTCACCCGACGGAAAGTACATCGCATTCACCGGGCAGTATGACGGTAACACAGAAGTTTATCTGATCCCCGCAGAGGGAGGAATTCCGAAGAGACTGACTTACACCGCCACACTTGGCAGGGATGATGTTTCCGACAGAATGGGCCCGAACAACATTGTAATGGCCTGGAAAGATAATGAAACAATCATGTACCGTTCCAGATGGAGAGAATTCAACGACTGGAAGGGTCAGCTATATACTGTCTCAATAAAAGGGGGATTATCTGAACAGCTTCCTCTGCCCCGCGGCGGTTTCGGCACATTTAATTCTGACGGCACAAAACTTGTTTATAACAGAGTGTTCAGAGAGTTCAGAACCTGGAAACGCTACAGGGGCGGTCAGGCTGATGATATCTGGATTTATGACCTCAAATCAAAGAAGACCGAACGTGTGCTTGAGAACCCCGCACAGGATATTTTCCCGATGTGGGTTGGAGATAAGATCTATTTCACTTCTGACAGGGATAACACACTGAATCTCTATGTGCATGACCTCAAAACCAATGCCACAACTCAGCTGACAAAATACACTGATTTTGACGTGAAGTTTCCCTCGGCAGGCAGTAATGCAATTGTTTATGAAAACGGCGGATATATTTATAAATATGACATTGCAGCAGGCAAAGCCGAAAAAGTAACCATTTACATCAATGAGGATTTTGCAGTTGGCAGAAACGAAATGATTGATGTAAGCAGGGAAGTGTCAAATTTTGAAATTTCACCTGATGGTAACCGGGCAATGTTTGGTGCCAGAGGAGAAATATTTACTGTTCCGGTTAAAAACGGACCCACAAGAAACATCACGGGGTCAATGGGAGTGCATGAAAGAGCCTCTAAATGGTCGCCCGATGGCAAGTATATTGCCTACATATCCGACCGCAGCGGTGAGGATGAAATTTACATAAAGCCTCAGAACGGTCTTGGAGATGAGACTCAGCTTACTAAAGGTTCTTCTTATTACAAATTTTCACTCATCTGGTCTTCTGATTCCAAAAAAATATTGTTCCATGACCAGAGTTACGGCTTGTTTTATGTGGATATAGAATCAAAAAAGACTGTGAAAGTGGATCAGGGAGAAGTATCACCTATAGGGCAGTATGATATATCCCCCGACGGATACTGGATTGCGTACTCCAAAAACGAGCGTGACCAGATGTCGAATGTTTACCTTTATTCAGTGGCTGAGAACAAATCTTACAAAGTGACCGACGGCTGGTTTGCCTCGGGTCAGCCTGAATTCAGTGAAGACGGCAGTTTCCTTTATTTTGTCTCTTCAAGAACATTCAACCCGCGCTACGGATGGACGGAATGGAATCATATCTATGTTGATATGGCAAAAATCTATATGGTGCCTCTCGCAAAATCAACAAAATCTCCTTTTGAGCCGAAGAGCGATGAGGTGACAATAAAATCGGATTCTGATGGTGAAAAAGGAAAAGACGATAAGAAAAACGGGGGTGATGCTGCCAAAGACAGTAAGACTGCTGTTGTTGATACAGAAGGACTCACCGAAAGAATAATTGAAGTGCCTGTGCAGCCGGCGTCATATTTTAATCTCGCATCTGCAGGTGATAAGCTTTTTTACCAGAGAAATTCATCTTCAGATTCAAGACCCAAACTGCTCGTTTAC
>JABWCA010000261.1 GCA_013359345.1 Ignavibacteriaceae bacterium | reverse complement strand
ACACACCAGCCCCGCAGACTTATTGTAGTTTTTGGGATCGGAATATTTTAAGAATATTCTTTTATTTGTAATGTAACAATCCATGTTTTAGAATCAGGTATTTAATGAATAAACCGAAAGTTGTGATAACGGGCGGAGCCGGATTTATAGGCAGCCACATTGCGGAATACTGGGCGGAGCAGGGGGCAGATGTTCATATCGTGGATAATCTGAGATCAGGGTACGAAAAAAACTTTGCGCATCTTGAAGGAGTAACTTTTCTTAACGGAAGCATTACCGACCGCAGTATTGTTGAGAAGGCTATGGAAGGTGCAGATTACGTGCATCATCTGGCTGCGCTGATATCGGTTCCTGAGTCAGTTCTGAATCCAAGGCTTTGCGTTGAGATTAACATTCAGGGGCTGCTTAATGTGCTTGAGGCTGCGCATGATAATAATGTAAAAAAGCTTATTCATATTTCATCTGCGGCTGTATACGGCGATAGTCCCGTTTCCCCCAAATCGGTGAGGATGCGTCCCGTTCCTAAAACCCCCTACGGAATCACCAAGCTCGATGGCGAGTATTACCTCAGCCTCTTTACGCGTGAATACGGCATGAAGACCACTTCACTAAGGTGCTTTAATGTTTTTGGTCCGAGGCAGGATCCCAACAGTCAGTACGCCGCAGCGATCCCGATGTTTATTCAGAACGCTCTGCTTGGTGAGGATATCATTATTTACGGCGACGGTAAGCAGACAAGGGATTTCGTTTATGTCAAAGATGTGGTTCACGCAAATATCCTTGCGGTTAAAAGCGACATTCCGGACGGCGTCTTTAATGTCGGATGTGAGAGAATTATTTCAATAAAGGAGCTTGCAGAACTTATAATTGAGATTACGGGCAGTAAAAGCAGAATTGTATTCAGACCTGAAAGGCTCGGGGATATTAAACACAGCATTGCTTCAATAGTAGAGACTAAAGATGCCCTGGGTTATGAACCGCAGTTTGAGCTGATTGACGGACTTAAGCTCACTATAGAATATTTTGCCCGGCAATTTGAAGAAAGCGGGAAATTAAAATGAAGACTTTTTCAACCCCTGCTCTGCTGATATTTTTATTTGTTGCAGCCGGCACTCTCCATAGTCAGAATATTCCGCTGAAAAGTCAGTTCTCAGGAAAATTCTCTGCTGAAGTAAAGCTCGGTTACCTTACCTACCTGCCGGAGCATTATGACAGTTCAAAGGAATATCCCCTGATTCTTTTTCTCCACGGATCGGGTGAGAGGGGAAATGATGTTGAAAAAGTGAGACTGCAGGGATTGCCGAAGGAGATTGAAAAAGGGAGAAAGCTCCCTGCAATTGTTATCGCGCCTCAATGCCCGGAAAACCAGAGATGGAAAACTTTTGAACTGGCCGCTCTGCTTGATTATATTGAATCGGTTTATAAGGTGGATAAATCAGCCGTTTATGTGACCGGGCTGAGCATGGGAGGATCAGGCACGTGGCGGTTTGCCGCTGAATTTCCGGATCGCGTTGCAGCAATAATCCCGATGTGTGCATATGCCGAGCCCCATGCCGCATATCAGATAGTCGGTATCCCCGTCTGGGTATTTCACGGAACCGCGGACGAAGTGACCCCGATTGACGGATCAGAGCGGATGGTCAAAAAACTGCAGGAGATTGGCGGAAATGTAAAGTTTACCCGCTACGAAGGTGCAAACCACGGAATCTGGGAGCGCACTTACGCAGATGATGAAATTTACAAATGGCTGTTTGCTCAGCGAAAAAATAAAAAATGAAAATTATGCACAGGGCCGGTTTCAGAGATCAAGCCGGCCTGTGTAAATTCTTCCGTATTCGTCTGTTGCCTCAACCGTCACAAATCTCATCTCTTTGTTCAAAGGAATCCTGAACAGATGTGAATTCCTGCCCGGCTCAACCCATGAATGCTTCTCCGGGATTTTATCACCCAGAAACAATCCGGTGGTCTGAGGATCAACTCCAGTAAACTTTTCCATCTTCATTTTATCCGATCCGTTAACAAATGCGCTGATATCCCACTTATCAGATACTGCCCAGATGTTTGCCGTGGCATACTGTGCCCCCGAATCATCAGTATCCTTATAGACCCGCATCTGATATGAAGCATCTCTGCCGGTGGCTTTGTATCTTCTTTTGATTTCTGAGCCGTTAACTTCATAAACCCCGTAACCGTTGGGAGTGCCGTCAGAGCAAACATCGGCCGTCCACCAGGCTCCGCAGACTGCACCCGTGACATGAATCTCATTTCTGCCCTCAGTGAAATAATCGCTTTCGTGCATATGACCGCTGATGAATGTGACTTCGTAATCCCTGACCAGGTCATAAATCAGCTCGCGGTTTGTTACTATCACGTTCCGGGAAGGAGAATTTCTGCCCTCATTGAGATGCTGTCTTGTGTAGAAGGGAATGTGGCTGAATATGACGAGCCGCCGCCCTTTTTCAATGAATGAGAGATCATTTTTCAGCCAGGTCAGTTGTCTGTAATCGATATAACCCATATAGTCGCCAAACCAGAAAACATCGTTCAGAACTATATAATGCACATCCCCTACATTAAAGGAGTAATACTCCGGCCCGAAATAATCGCAGAAGACTCCCCATGCTTCTTCATTCACTTTAGCATGATCAATCACATCATGATTCCCGACTACCTGAAAAAACGGTATCCCTGATGATCCGACATTCTGCACATATCCCGGAAACAGCCTGTGACGGTTGAAAACTATATCTCCGCATCCCACCCCAAACTGAACTTCACCGTTGTGGGAAATCTCTTGTTTCAGATCGGGGATGGTTTCATTTGCAAAGCGGTCCATATCGGCATCATCTATCATCTGAGGATCGGCAAAATTATAAAAAACATGCTTCACACCGTCTGAACCGGATTTGCTCAGCGAAAAATCCGCACGGATATCATCTGCCGGCGAAATATTAAGAAGGTCTTTATAAAAGAATGCAATTCCTTTGCCGGATAGTGGAACAGAATACCCCGTTGGCACCGATATAAAAACAAATCTGGTTCCCGGCTGAGTTATGAGTGAGTAACTTCCGTCAGCCTTTGTGGCTGTGCAGCTAATGCCGTCAGAAACCACAACTCCTCTGAGCGGGGAGTTCCCGGCTTTTACCACACCGGAGATCCTGACACAATCCTGAGATATCCGGGTTTTAAGAAGGTCCCTGTAAGGGCGTGCTATAATGTTCTCTGCCGTGGTCAGCAGGGCTATTGCAGAAAGGCTGCGGAGAAAATTTCTTCTGTTCATAAAATATTTCCGATCTTTTCCGCAAAATAGAAAATTACCGGTATATATAAATGAAGTGCAAAAATTTTATTTCAGGGGAGACAATCCTGGGGAAATTTGGGGGCTGCATCTGCGATCAGCCCCCGGTTAAATACGTCTTAGCCTTTTACAATCTGAACATCTGCATATAATCTTACTTCATCGCTTACAACTACTCCACCGGCCTCAGTCACGGCATTCCACATAAGTCCGTATTCTTTTCTGTTTAATTTACCGGTAAGGGTAAAACCTGCTTTCATGTTTCCGTAAGGATCTACAACAAGTCCGCCATATTCTACATTGAGCACAACATCTTTGGTTGTTTCTTTAATTGTCAGTTTCCCGTGCAGTTTATAATTTTCTGCATCAACCTTTTCCATCTTTGTGGATTCAAATTTCATTACGGGGAATTTTTCGGCTTCAAAAAAATCGGCACTTCTTAAGTGTGCATCTCTCTGCTCTATTCCGGTATTCACTGAGTTTACATCAACTTCAAATGATACTTTTGCAGTTGAGAAATCATCTCCGTCTGTACTTACTGAACCTTTGTATGAACCGAATGTACCGGTAACATTGGTAATCATAAGGTGCTTTACTTTGAACTGAATCTCTGAATGTGCGTTATCAAAATTCCATGACTGTGACATTTTAACCTCGTTTTATTTTTTTTAATGATGTTGTAACAATAAATGTATATACAAATAATACAATATTTATTTAATTATAGTTCCCGGGAGATAAAAAAAGTTAAAAAAATTTTTTTTGGGGTGGATTTGAGGATTGCAGAGCTCAGGCAGAACCGCAATGCTTTCGTCTGCAGAACATGATCGGGGATGCAGTTAAAACCGCTGCGGGTGTCCTGACACCATTTCCGTTGGCTGAAGCCAACGGCAAGAGAGGATCGGCAGTTGTGAGTTCATGTAAGTGATATGATTACAACAGGTTAGTTTATCTATTGCCGTCGGTTTTAACCGACGGATCAAATGCCTGGTATCTGCCCGGTTTTAACCGCATTTTACCGGTTATTCATTACATTAGGAGACGCAAGCATTGCGTCTCTAAAAAAACCTTTTTTCCTTTTTTCCTGTTTCCTGTTTTCTGTTTCCTGTATTCTGTTTTCTGTATCCTGTCTTGCAGCACAAATGTACCGATCCCGAAAAATCGGGACGGCGTTACAGTCATTATCGCAGTCTGCATTTACCCTGCCGAAAAGCGTTTCGGCAGTGGAATTGGCTGCAATTTTTCTTTATCCTGCTTTCTTACATTCATTCCTGGCATACAGCCATACTTCTTCACTGCTCACTACTCACTAAGCCGCAGGCGTATCCCTACTCACTTGTTTCCTGTTTTCCTCACATCCCCACAAGTACAAAGGCACCCCAGTAATAGGGTGAGGGCATGGTTTTCATTAATTTTAACTGCGCGTTGCGCAGAGCTGTGCTTTTGCTTTCACCTTTAATATAGTTTTTCATGAATTCAATAATGAGTTCTTTGGTTGCCTTGTCATCCACCTTCCAGAGACTCATCAGAACCGAGCCGGCTCCTGAAAGAAGGAAGCCTCTCTGAAGTCCGAAGACACCCTCACCGTTATTAACCTCGCCCAAGCCGGTTTCACATGCGGAGAGGATCACCAGGTCGGTTCGGTAAAGGTTGAGCTGCGATGCCTCAAATGCCGTGAGAATGCCGTTCTCCCTGAATCTGCTTTTTTCATCCTCAGATGCATTCAGGAATGACTGGGCGCCCGCAAGCAGTAGTCCGCTCCTTAACAGCGGATTTTCTGCCGCCTTTGATGTCTCAATCCCCATGAGCCTGCTTTCCGTATAATTTTTACCGGGCGCCGGAGAGAAATAGCCGTGCGTTGATACAGTCAGAATGCCGGGTGCATTCACCTGTTTAATTTTGGATTCAACTGCATTATCAAACAGATATACCTCAGTGTTCCAGCCGTTATCATTAAGGAGTGCCGCCACCGTTTCGGTTTCTTCCTTTGTTCCGGGCAGAAGGCCAAATCCTGATCCTCTTGTTGCATCGGGATTAAGATATATATCACCGGCAGCAACAGGTTCAGTTTTAGCTGTAACCTCCGTGGTCCCGGTTGTCATCATATTATAATCGGGATATCCGAACAGCACCGCAGTCCTGTTAATCTCTTTTTTA
>JABWCA010000260.1 GCA_013359345.1 Ignavibacteriaceae bacterium | reverse complement strand
TGTCGATATCATGCAAATGTATCTAGCCACAAATCGTCCTCCCATTCCCCGCCTTTTGTGAATATTAAGGTTTTTTCCTGCTAATATAATTATTTCTGCCTTACTTCTTTTATTCACTTCCTTAACATACGAGTCACAAAGTCACAAAGAAGATCTTATTAAAGAGTATTTCTCAGTTGTTATAAACTAAGAAAGAACTCCATGATTTCTAGAATTTAAATCGCCTGATGCCCAGTTTGATTAAAGGAACATTAAAATTAATCAGGTAGCCGAGATTACATTTAAGCAGCTTCATATAGCTCATGATCTGCGCTTCCCAAACAGGATGGAACTCTTCCACTGCCTTAAGTTCAATAATTATTCTTCTTTCGATATACAAATCCAGTCTGAAACCTTCATCAAATTTAAGACCGTCATATTCGACCGAAAATGGTACTTGCCGTTCAACCATCAAGCCCTGTTTTTTAAGTTCATATTCCAGACAGGATTCATAAATCTTTTCAAGGAGTCCGGGCCCCAGAGCTTTATGAACCTTAAAGGCAGAGTTGACAATTATTTTCCCGATATTTTCCGGGTCATCCTTAAAATTATCCATAAAAAAACCTTTGTGTCTTCGTGACTTTGTGGTTTAACAAAAAAAAGGCGGACATTGCTGCCCGCCTTCAAATTGGGGTAATACTTTAAGAGAGAGTATTACTTCATCAGAACCATTTTCTTTGTGATGGTCTGTGTACCCTGCTGAATGCTGTAGAGGTAAACGCCTGAAGCGAGACTTGAAGCATCAAATGTAACTTCGTGTTTGCCTGCATCCATCGGTTTGCTTACCAGTGTTGCAACTTCGGTACCTGAAATGTTGTAAACTTTCAGTGTTACGTATCCTGTTGCAGGAACTTCAAAGGTAATCTTTGTTGATGGGTTGAAAGGATTCGGGTAGTTCTGACCGAGGCTTAATGAACCCGGCATTACTATTTCAACTTCGATTTCTTTTGAGTACTGGAATTTACCATCAAGGTCAATCTGTTTGATTCTGTATGATAATTTCTTTGTGCTCTGTTTAGCAGCATCTTTATCAATAAATGAGTAATTGTTTACTTCGGTTGTTGTACCTTTACCATTTATGAATCCGATTGCTGTCCAGTTACCGTTAACTTTTCTTTCAACTGAGAATCCTTTATTATTGGTTTCTGAGCCGGTCTGCCAGTTAAGTGTAACAACATTATTTGTAACGTTAGCTTTGAATTCAACCAGTTCAACAGGAATAATTCCGCCGACAGCCTGGATTGATTTTGAAAGAACGCTGATAGCATATTTCGGGTTGTGAACGCCGCGTGAACCGTCATAAACTATTAACTGGTAATTCCAGAAAGCTTTCTTTTCAATCAGGTTATTGTTAGCAGCAATCATCTGCCATGAAATTGAATCGAGTCCTACAGGAGGCAGATAATATCTTAAGAGGGCTGCGAGGCCGTCAAATTCAGCCTGGAACGGTTCAACTGTACCGTCACCGTCATGATCGCCTGAAGCCATGATCTCTTCAAATGAAGTGATCGGGCCGTGGCATGATTTACATGCTTCAGTGAAGTCATAATTTGTTTCAGGATTGTGCATCATCCATGAGTGACCGCCAACTTTGTATTTGTTAGCTGCAGTTGTATCCTGAGCCATATGGCAGCTTGCACAAGCATCTGTAAGGTTTTTGTGTCCGTTTGAAGAAATGTAAGCAGTACCGAACTCAGCTGCGTTTTTACCTAAGAGGTTATCAGTCTGTGTTGAGTGGTGAGGACCCCATGTTGAGGTAACCGTACCGGGTACGTATGTTACGTTGTTTCTTCTTGCTTTATGACAGCTCATACATGTTTTTGCTGTTCCGCCAACGGTGTAAACTTCACCGGTACCGAGGGTGTCACCTGAAGCAGGTGTGAATCTCAGGTTATGGGGATTAGCATTTCCGTGCGGGTCATGGCAGGTCGGGCAGCCGATATGGGTCTGGTTAGCAGAGGTCCATCCGGTTGTGTTTGTTGTTTCGTTTTTACTGTAGTTAATGTAACCCTGGCCATCGTGGCAGCGGATACAGTTGCCTAAGCTGTTATTCTGCGATGAGGTTCCCTGTGCAAATGAGTTTGACCATACAGGTGAATTATGCAGAGTGTTTTCAAACTGTGCGGGCTGATTATGATGTGTGGGGGCATCATGACATTCCATACATGCGTTTGAATTTGAGTTGATCTGAATATTTGCAGTTGAAGGAGCAGAAGCGTGCTGGCTTCCTGCGCCGTGGCACATTTCGCAGCCAACGTTAGCAACGTTTACAAGACCCGGGTAACCGGTTTTTAATGAATCCCATTTTGCGGCATTCGGTGGTCCTGCATAAACATAACCAAGCTGAAGAGCTACGTCATCAAAACCGCCGTTATTTGCAGTTGCAAGCTTATCATAGCCGGTTGTGTGGCATTTTAAGCAATTGGCACTGAAATGAGCCGGACCTGATGTCATCTGGGTTTTAAGTGCCATACCGTGTGAGTCATCTTTCCATGCATTAAAAATTGTCTGGAAAGCCGGCATTGAGCCGTGGCATGCCATACATTTCGGGAATGTGCCGGCAACGCCGTCAAAATTACCAACGCCAACAAAATTTGCTGCATAGAATGTGAATGTTGTATCGTCAACACCGCCTGCAGTGGTAACATCAAGTTTTACCTGATATGCACCAACAACATCGGGTTTCAGACCGGTAATGTTTGAAGGAAGATTTTCTAATACTGCGTTTGAACCGTTTGGCTTTGTGAGAAGTGTGAATGTGAAAGCCGTTACGGGATCAGCATTAGCAATATTTTTTGGAGTGAAATAAAAATATGTTCCGTTGGGAGCAATCTTTAACCCTGAGGAAACTGAATTGGTCGTGATACCAAGATTAGTCAGTCTTCTTGCTGACATCGGCTCGGTCACTATCTTCGCTTTTGGAACCTGAGCATATACATGTCCGGCCACCAGAAGGGAAACTACGAGAGTAAGTAAATATTTACGCATGAACGCCTCGTTATTTTTAACAATGTTTTTGGCTTATAACTTTTGTGCCAAAAAAATAATTAGTGCAACAAAATGTCTACAAATATTATGCCATCTGAAACCAAATGTGTTTAATTGACTTAAACTATTTTTGAGGGAAAGTATGTTGCGGGCAAAATGTTTCAATTCTTAGAAATGAAACAAAACGAAACATTTCTTGCCGAAACTGAGAAGATGACCGGATTGAGGCGGCTCCGTAACTCTCTATTATAAAATAAGTTACAGGAATTATTATGCGTCCGGATTATTATAATATGGGGGTATTATTAAATGACCGTTATTGTGGTTGCGGGGTCCTTCTTTTTTATATCAGGAACATACTGGGGCAGTTTGGGGTATCCTGTAACGAGAAGAAGGAAAGGCTTTTCATTTTCAGGGCGGTCAAGAATCCTGTTCAGAAAATTCATGGGGGAGGGAGTGTGTGTGAGCGATGCGAGCCCTGAAAAATGAAGCGCGGTGATGAACATTCCTGTTGCAATGCCAACCGATTCGCTTACATAATAGTTTTTCAGCTTACCGTTTCCGGTCTGTTCATATTTTTCTGCGAAGATGGCAATGAGGTACGGTGCTTTAGTGAGAAATTCCTTGATCTCATTTGTGCCAAACGGCTTAACTGCCTCAATCCATTCATCTGATGCCCGTCCGCTGTAAAATTCCTTCTCCTCAGCCTCTGCTGCTTCCCTGATATTCTCCTTAACCTCTGAGTCTTTAATAAGCACAAAATGCCATGGCTGCTTATTTGCACCGCTCGGTGCTGAGAGAGCAGCTTTAATACAATTAATCACAATCTCTTCCGGCGGTTTTTCCTCTGAAAACTCTCTTACGGTTCTTCTCTTTCTGAGATCTTCCAGAAAGATCTTTGAATTCAGCAGCATCTGCTTTTCAGGGATAATGTTAAATTCAAGCGGAATAAATTTATCTTCAGTCATCTTTTTATAATGTCAGTTAAAAGAAAGGATTTCTGCTGCATAATAATGAATTCGAGGGATTTAATTAATTCTGCAGCAGGATAAACTTAATATTTTTTAACCTCTCTGTTTCAGGAATTACCTTCACCGGTCATATAATATTAATTCTTCACCGGCTCAGCCGGCAAAATAATTGTCCGGATTCCGGCTGTTCCTGTTAGTAATGCAGAAAAATACTTCTGAAAAGGCAAAGATAAAGCGTGAGCAAAGACGCTTTTCAAATAATATCACAGAATGAGAGTTCTGCTGATTTTATGGCTCTGCCCCATAAGGGCAAGGCATGAAATGATCATTTACTATCAGATTAAGAAGTAAGATATTTCTTCACTGTTTCCACAAGGTCACCTTTAACAAACGGCTTTGAAATATAATCAGTAAGACCTTGTTCTATAAAAATCTCACGGTCACCTTTCATAGCATAAGCTGTTACCGCAATCACAGGGGTGTTGGTATAATTTTTCTGCGACCTGATAACCTGAGTCAACTGCACCCCGTCAAGGCCTTTTCTGAGATTGATATCCATCAGAATAAGATCATAATTCTTTTGGACGATCTTTTGAATTGCACTCTCGGCATCTTGAGCCCAGTCAAGCTCCCCAAGACCTTTTATGTAATTTGATACAATTTCATAAGCAATTTCATCATCCTCAACATAAAGAATATGGGGCACATTTTTCGAAGTATTTTTTTCATCGATCGGAGCTTGAACCTTATCGAGACTGATCTGCTCCATAAATTCTTTAAGCGCAGGATCAAATTTTCCGAAAGGAATCACCACAGTAAATGTAGTGCCTTTATTAACTTCACTTTCAACAGAAATTTCGCCGTCAATTTTTGCGACAAACTTTTTGGTCAGCGTCAGACCCAGGCCTGTGCCTTCAAAGTTTCTGCCGATACCCTCACTTACCTGTCTGAATTCGTCCCAGATGAAAAATTGTTTATCCTCGGGAATTCCTATACCGGTATCAGAGCATTTAATGACCGCATAATCAAAGCCATTTTTAATCTTTTTGCTCAGGTGAAGTCTTATACCGCCATTGAAAGTGAATTTTATGGCGTTATTTATCAGATTATTCAATATCTGTCCGATAATTCTGTCATCAGAATGAATCACGAGATCATCGGTTTCAGAGATAAGCTCCAGATACAGACCCTTGTTTTTCGCAGAGATCAAAAATGATTCAATAACATCTGAAGTCAGCTCTTTTAAATCAATTTTTCTGTTTACTATAGTCATCTTCTCAGCCTCAATCTTTGAAAGATCGAGAATCAGATTCAGAGTTTCAAGAAGCCTTGTTGCACTCTTATGAATTGATGCTGCCATGCCTTTGAGTTCCTCATCTTCAATTTCTTCATTAAGGAGCTCAGAGTAACCGAGTATGCCAATCATCGGAGTCCTGACTTCGTGGCTCATATTGGCAAGGAAAGAGGCTTT
>JABWCA010000259.1 GCA_013359345.1 Ignavibacteriaceae bacterium | reverse complement strand
AAGGGAAAAGATTATGAAAGAGGAGAAGATAATTTATACACGCCATCCTTAATGCAACTCCGTTCTCATTCCCCGCAGAATCTTTTCATACTCTGCTCTTACAATTTCCTTTCCGTATTTTCTTTCAAACCGCCTTACCGTAACCCTCATGTAAATGAAATTGTACAGAAGGGACTCCCGGTATGGGGATCAGACTCAATATTCACATTCCGATCAAATTACCTATATTTGTAAAAAGAAATTATCAGACTGTGCATACAATGAAAAAGAATCTTCCGGTCAGATCATCAAACTATGGAGAGATGATCAGGCGAAACGGTTACTAAGTTGATAAGACTCATTTTATCCCGATTCTTGAAAAAAATGAGTATCAGTATGTTTTCTTTCTCAGGCCAAGAAGATTCGGAAAATCATTTTTTCTATCCACACTTGAACACTATTACGGAGTTCAGTACGCCGAAAAGTTTGATCACCTTTTCGGTGAATATCACATCGGTCAGAAGCAATATACAACCCCGCTGAAAAACTCTTATTATGTGCTGAAGTTTAATTTCAGTGCGATGACCGGTGAAAATTCACAGGATATCAGAAAAGAGTTTGAAACAGAGATCAGAAACCAGTTAATCAGGTTTACGGATACTTACAGCATTGGCACTGAAACAGAACGAACGCCTGTAATTTCTGGAAACAGTTCCACTGAGATGTTCAGGAACTTCATGACATTGTTTCTGAAATACAAACCCGATGGTAAAATCTACCTCATGATTGATGACAATGATCACTTCACAGATGAGCTTTTTTCATTCAGACGGAATGAGTTAAGAGAACTTGTATCAGGGGCAGGCTGGGTCAGGAAGTTTTATGAGGTAATTAAACAATTTATGGGGGAAGGAGTGATAGACCGTTTTTTTGCAACGGGGGTTACACCGGTGACACTCGACAGCATGACAAGCGGATTTAATGTTGCTCAGAATATCACACTGGATCCTGTATTCAATTCGCTTGCAGGATTTACCGAAGCAGAACTCACCGGGCTTATTGAAGGGACCATTTGCGGAGAAGGGGAATGCGACATTCAGAGCGTGGTAAAGGAATTGAGGCACTGGTATAACGGCAGCCGTTTTACCCCTGAAGCTGGGCAGCAATTGTACAATCCGCAGATGGTGATTACCTTTCTTGCAAAATTTACGGGCAGCTATAAATTCCCGCAGGAAATGGCAGATATTAATGTTACATCGGATTACAAAAAGGTATCCGCAATAGTTGAACTTCTCCCCTCAGAAGAGCGCGAGAATCTTATTAACCAGATTCTCAGCACCGAAGAAGTTTCTTCTCAGTTAACTCTGCTCTACAATAATGAGCTCAGTTATGATTTCAGTCAGGCCGTTTCTTTACTTTTTTATAACGGGCTTCTCACAATCAAATCAGTTTCATTCGGGATATACAAGTTTGTTATTCCCAACTATGTCATTAAAAAAATATTCTGGGAATATTTTGCAAAGATCCATGACAGAAGATTCGGAAATGAATCAAAAATGGATTTTATAGCAAAAGCTTTAACTGAATTAACCATGAAAGGTGAAATTGACGGGATAGTTAAGGCTGTTCAGCATACAATGAAAAAACTGTCATACCGGGACATTGAGAATTTTTCAGAAAAGCATCTTAAAATGATTTTTCTTACTCTGCTGATTGATAATAATGCATGGTTTGTGAAGAGTGAACCCGAACTGCAAAATGGTTATGCAGATATTCTGCTGAAAAGAACTGCTCTGAATCCCGGGAAACATGACATCCTTATAGAGCTGAAATATGTTAAAAAAACCGGCGCAGAAGAACTTGTTAAGATCAGTGAAAAGGGAATCATGCAGACAATAAAATATTCAGAATCAATAAAAGAAGAATCGGCCGGTGATTTGCTTTCATTTTTAGTAATATTTTTTGATAAATATAATTTCCGGATCCATAAGATTGAATGAGAACAGTATGCTGCCGCCACTGGATGTACCGGAATCAGTGTCAGGTGAGGATTGCTGATAATAATGAATCTGAATGATTGATGTCATTATCTTCTCCGGGATTAAGAGAATTAAGTTTTAATGCAACTCCGTTCTCAGTCCGCGCAGAATCTTTTCATACTCTGCTCTGACAACTTCCTTTCCGTATTTTCTTTCAAGCCGCCTTACGGTAAAATGACCGCCGGCTATTTTCTGAAAATGATCCATAAAGATCACGTTTACTATTGCGCCTCCTGCAGCGCCGATAATCGGGACTGCCTGGGCAGCAGCCTTTTCTGAAACCTGGATACCGAATCTTGCCGCAATCTTTGAAATGAAGTTAAGCACCACCGATGCCCCTTCACCTGCAAGACCGCGCTGAGCAAAAACCTTTGCCGCCTCGGCGATGTACTGCGAGCCGCCTCGGCGATGTACTGCGAAAGCCCCACGCGAACCAGAAAATATGCGCTGTCCATGGCGTCATCCTTATCTGTTTTGCCACCGAGTGCAAACACCTCAAGACAGGAGAGGCGGGTTTCATAGCTGTGAAGATCCTCCCCGCTGCTTCTGGCAATATCTGCTATTGAGCGGAGGATTATTGTTGTGGAGACCGGCAGTTCAACCGAGAGTGCGGCGAGCCCGAATGCACCACCCAGCGCTCCGCTTGTACCTGAAAGAACCTTGTGCATAAAGTTTTTCGGGTTTTCAGTGCCTGTGTCATTTATGCTTCTTATGGATACATCAAGAGCTTTGGAAAGTGCGGTGTGGGTGATTTCAGTCAGTTTGTCGTTCCAGCGTTCAGGCAGGTATTTGAGCGCCTTTTCCATCGGCATCCCGATAAGATCGGTGATCTGTGCCGTGAGAGAGGGGTTTTCAAGCACGTTAACTGCTGACTGAAGATCATAAAGATCGGTAATGTCTTTTATCATTGCTCTCCCGTGTAAATTTTAAATAGTTATCCCCTGAGGCATCAAAGCTAACGGGGTTTCAGTTTAGCAGCAAGCTCAGGATAATTTTCAAGGAGTTCTTTTTTTAATTTACGGGGGGAGACTTCCATGATTTTTCCGTCACGCTTGACTACCACTTTTTCTTTATTCCTTATCTTTTCCTCAAGCATGTTAAGATACGCATGCCTCATGCCTTCGCTAAAGTATTCCATTCTGGCAAGAGCTTCACGACCCGGAGAAGATGTTATCATGATTTTCCTTGTCTGTTACAGTTAACTTACTTTTGAAATTAAATGATATAATCTGAGGTGAACCTGAATCATTGTTATACAGATACCATTCATCTGCAAGATTTTTGTAAATATTCTTAAAATTTTCTATACTTTTTGTAAATCTTCTTTCAACAGTACTATCTGAAATATAATGTCCGCCTGACTGAACCCGTTTTAATATACGTTCCTTTGCAATGCTGACCTCAGATATGTAAAAATAAAAAAGAATAATTTTATATCCTGATGCCTTAACGGTATGTAATCTTTTAATATATGATTTCCCGGCCAGCGTTGTTTCAATTGCAAAATTCAATTTTTTTGAAACCAGTAGATCAAACCGATCAATTAAATATCTTCCTGCATCAATAGCAACCGATTCCGGATTAAAGGGAGATAAGCCTGATGCGATATTGTCCGCATTTATGAATTCCTGTATGTGGGTATATTGCGGCAGAAATACCTTTGCTGCAGTAGTTTTACCCGCTCCGTTGCATCCGGCAAATATCATAAGTTCCGGCATCAGCTTTCTTTATCCTTTGTTAAATCCTTATGTATATACCGCAGCAGCCGTTCAGCACCCTCCTTTATCACTTCATCTCTTTTTGCAAAACAGACGCGTATAAATTTAAGGTCGGGATCCTTTGAAAAAAAGGGAGAAAGCGGTATCACTGCAACACCGGCTTCTCTGGTAAGCCGCTCTGAAAACTCCAGATCATGCTCGTCAGATACTGCAGAGTAATCGAAAATCTGGAAATAGGTGCCTTCTGCCGGTGTGAATTTAAGGGGCGAGCCGGCAAAAAAGCTGTTAAGGTAATCTCTTTTTTCCTGATAAAAGCCGGAAAGAGTGTTGTATGACCTGTCGTGCTGCATAAACTCCGCATAAGCCGCCTGGGTGGGGGTGTGAACCGAAAAGGTCACAAACTGATGAACTTTACGGAATTCCTTTGTCAGTTCAGGTGGTGCTGCCGCGTAACCAACCTTCCAGCCTGTGGCGTGATAAGTCTTTCCGAATGACGATATTACAAAAGCCTTTGCAGCAAGGTCTTCATACTCTGCAATGCTGTGATGCCTGCCTCCGTCAAAGACCATATGCTCATAAACTTCATCGCTGATGATATAAATATCATTCTCTGAGCAGATCCTCCGCAGATGTTCAATATCCTCTGTGGTGAAAACCGTTCCGCACGGGTTATGGGGGGAATTCAGCACAATCGCTTTGGTTTTTGAGGTGACTGCAGATTCAACTGCCTCCCAGTCGATCGTGAAATTATGCTGATTGAGAGAAACAGGAACCGGAATTCCGCCGGCTATAAGTATCGACGGAATGTAAGAATCATAAGCAGGTTCAAACACTATGACCTCATCACCGGCGCTTATTATAGAATTTATGGCTGTGAAAATTGCCTGGGTTGCCCCCGCAGTGATTGTTACTGAGGTATCGGGATTGTACTCTCTGCCGTAAACATCCCTGATCTTTTCCGAAATTGCGTTGCGGAGTGCAGGAAGTCCCGGCATGGGGGCGTACTGATTTGCACCTGCCTGCATGTGCCTGTGAATAAGATCAATAAGAGTTCCGGAAACGCTGAAATCCGGGAACCCCTGTGAAAGATTTACGGCATTATGCTTATTTGCAAGGGCTGTCATCCTCGCAAAAATACTCTCGCCTATATTCCTGAGTCTTGGTGAGAACAATTTAATCCTCTGAAGCTGTTATTTCGTCTTTAATTTTATTTGGGAGTGCATCAAATATAAGCTGATAAGAATGATCAGCCAACTCCTTAAATAACTTATCTGAAATATGAGATTCAAGGTTCACCGTGTTCCAGTGTTTTTTATTCATGTGGTAGCCCGGCGTGATGAAGCCGTATCTTTCACGCAGCTCTATAGCCTTTTCGGGGTCGCATTTAAGGTTTACCGAAAGGGGAGGGTTAAGGCTTAGTATCGCAAAAATTTTTCCTCCCGCCTTATAAACCGGCGAGTCTTCATCAAAAGGGAGGCTTTCTTCAGCCCCCCTCTTTGAAAGAAGATAGTTCCTTACTTCTTCAAGGTCCAATTTACTTCACCTCGTAAATGTTATCTTTTCTGTTTGCGTCATGAATGGTATTGCTGCCAAGCTGAATGGTCTTCGGGTTTGAAGATACCGGTAGACTTATCACTGCCTTTTCCCTGCCTCTCAGCACAGAAGGTTTTACGGCAGTTGTTTCTGTTTTCCCGTCTTCATAGGTTACAGTTACTGAAGAGTGGATGGGTCTGATACCTTTGTTTGATATGGTCAGTTTCACTTCTTTACCGGTAACGGATGCCTCAAGAATTGAAAGATCGGAATATCCGAATTCCTCAAACCACGGATTTGTAACCCAGGTAATATCATCTCCGAGTACACGTGCAAAAGTATAAAGCATGTCATAAGAAGTCGGGTGTTTGCCTTCCCAGAGCTTTATAAACTCCCTGAAAGCGTCTCTCATTTTATCGCGGCCATACTCAGCCTCAAGAATTTCCATAACAACGGCACCTTTTGTGTATGCCTGCATCTGATATGTGAATCCGTTCAACTGATTTGAGGGTACCAGAAGAGGCATCTCACTTTCTGTGCCTGCAAAGCGGTCAAGCACCGAGGCGTTGCTGAGCCTGTAATCCATCGGTGAATCTTTTTCAGATCTCTGAAAAAGCAGCGGCAGGTAAACGGCCATTCCCTCATCCATCCATGCATTTCTTTTTTCATCCACACCCGTCATGAATGGGAAATAAGTATGGGCTATCTCATGGCTGGTGACGTAAGTTGTAGTGCCGCCATTTTCAAAAGGCCCGTCGTTGCACATCATCGGGAACTCCATACCACCGGAGCCCTGAAATACCGTCATGTGTGTGTAAGGATAAGGCACACCGGGCATATCGGTTGAGAAATAAGCGACCGATCTCTGCGCAAGCCCTAAAACGGCATGATAGTCTTTAGTGGCTTCATCATAAACCGCTGAGACAAGGGCGCGTCTGCCTGACTTATTATCAACAGTCACTCCAACAGCATCCCAGATATATTTATCGCTTACGGCAAAGGCGAAATCAGGGACACGCTTTGCGCTGATCCTGTAAGTTGTCTCTTTCCCGGGATTTGCAAATATTTTCCCTTCCTTCAGGTCATCAGAGGTTATGACTCTCACAGGGGTATCGGAGTCATAGGCTTTTTCAACTTTATCAATTATATACCTTGTATAAACTTCTGAAGCGTTTTTCAGATCACCGGTTGACCATAACATGATTCCGGCAGGCACGGTGATCTTCACATCAAAATCCGCAAACTCGTTATAAAACTCGTGAAGTCCGTTGTACCCGAGAACATCCCATCCTCTCAGATCATCATATACCGAGAACTGCGGATACCAGTAACCGACAAACATTATATTATCTCCGTAGTTTCCGATCCGGATATCAGATTTCTTCGGCATAATGAAATCCCACTCAGCCTCAACAGTGGCAGATGAGCCCGGGGGTACATGATTCCTGATTCTGACATCCAGATTGGCATCTGAGCGGGTCACCTTTGAGGGATCTGTGATATTGATTGTTTCGCCATTGATTACCAGGTTGGTTACATTCATTCCGTCACCTATATCATTTGGATCTGCCGCCAGCAGCCTGACATTGCCCTTTCTGAAAAGATCCGGATAGATCCTCATCACAATTCTTTTGAGGGTATCGGGACT
This sequence comes from Ignavibacteriaceae bacterium, assembly GCA_013359345.1. Taxonomy (GTDB): domain Bacteria; phylum Bacteroidota; class Ignavibacteria; order Ignavibacteriales; family Ignavibacteriaceae; genus JABWCA01. The sequence goes on along the minus strand of JABWCA010000259.1, from coordinate 987 downwards.
GTTGTTGATATACTCTGCGCTCATCTTCCCAATGATTTTTCCTGTTACAGGATCAACAGACGCGGTAATATCATACCTGGCATAATTCTGCCAGTAGTTTGCTCCCGGCTTGCCGTCTGATGAGCGGGTGCCTTTTTCATACGCTTTTTGGTAATTCCGGAACATATACTGTGCCTGGAGATGCGTCCCCATAATCAGAAGGAGAAGCACTGAGAGGATTAAAAGTTTACTGACGTTCATTAAAAAACCTTTCGAAGATTGCATAATTTGACAATTAAATATGTAACCACAGGTTTTACCATGATCATTGTTTTTCACGGGCTGTCTTTTACCGGGATAAACGGCGCAAATCCCGTCCGGAAACCAAAGCAGGTTTCAGGCATCCTACAATAAAAAAAAGAGAGGAATTTTTATGTCATATTACTTTAAAGGCAAAAGTAACGAAAATTTTGATCAGACAATTGAAAATGTGACTGCACTTCTGAAAGAGGAAGGCTTTGGTGTGCTGACCGAAATTGACGTTCAGGCAACACTCAAAAAGAAAATAGATGTCGATTTCAGAAAGTACCGTATTCTGGGGGCATGTAACCCCCCGTTTGCCCACAAAGCTCTCAGCGCAGAAGATAACATCGGGCTCATGATGCCATGCAACGTTGTGGTCCAGGAATATGAAGACGGAGAAGTGTGGGTATCAGCTATTAATCCTGAGGTTGCAATGAAAGGCACGGGCAATGATAATTTAGCCCCCTTTGCAAAAGAGATTTCAGCCAGACTGGAAAGAGTTATAAACAGGGTTTAGTTTTGTGTTTTTCTGTGCATAGTGCCGGGGTGCGTTGTGGGTAGTTGCAGCAAGACGAAGATGAAAAACGGTTCAAAGTTCAAGGTTCAAGGTTGCAGCATAACAATGGAACGCGGAGGACGCAGATAAAAAGGATTCACGCAGATTATTCTTATCTAGGTTTGTATGGGGGTATGAGTGTATGTAAC
>JABWCA010000258.1 GCA_013359345.1 Ignavibacteriaceae bacterium | reverse complement strand
TCCCGGATCTCCCTGCGGACCCTGTGCACCGGCAGGACCAACATCACCCTGCAAACCTCTTTCGCCTTGCAAACCTCTTTCGCCCTGAGGACCTTGTGCGCCCTGTGGTCCCGGATCTCCCTGCGGACCCTGTGCACCGGCAGGACCAACATCACCCTGCGGACCTTGCTTTCCCTGCGGACCCGGTTCGCCCTGCGGACCCTGCGGGCCGGGATCACCTTGAAGACCGGGAGCTCCCTGTAAACCGGGAGGGCCTGGAGGGCCGACTAGTCCTGTTGTATCTCCAACCCATTTCCCTGCGGGATCAATAACAAGTCCGCCGTTAACAGTAACACTTCGCGGATTAATATCTTTATTCTTTACATCGTTTGCCTGAAGGCTGTTCAATGCAGAAGGGACAGAACTGATCGGCTGACGAGGTGTCATTTCAGGATCATCCCCGATTTTAATACCAAGCCATACAGGTCTGTCAAAAATTAATGTCAGGGGGTTAACTCCGCCCAGAAGAGTGGAAAACAACCCGTTATCTATATTTACGGATTGAGTCTCAGTCCAGAGTTCATTTCCGCCGCTCTGGGAATCATAAAATGTAAATTTGATGGTATATGCACCGGTAGTAACGGGTACCCCGTTATTATCATTTAACAGTGCCTGAAAATTGAGCAGCTGATTCTGGGCAAACAATGGCATACTCAGAAACAGGGCTATCAATAGTGTTAAAAGCTTGTAGCTAAGCTTCACTAAAACCTCCTGATTAAATTAAAAGCTGGTCTCCATCTGAAAGAGGCGAGGAATTGGAATATTATAGTATAATAAAGTAAAATTATTATTTCTTAATTCAAAGCAATTAATGAATAATGAATAGACGTGTGAGAAAAATCAAACCGGTGATTAAAATCTTTTTTTACTCATGTACAAATAATTTCAGACGCTCACAGGGGCAGCTACAATCTTGTCTTTGATAATCAGGCTGTGAAGAACCGGATCATTTCATAATTTAGGAGTGAAAACTGAAGGGAGATTTCTCTCCCCTCTGAAATAAACTGAGCTATTGAGATCAGAAGCTATTTTATAAGCAACAACTTTTTTGTTTCAAAAAATACACCTGCCTGAAGTTTGCAGAAATAAACTCCGCTGGGCAGTGAAGCGGCATTAAACACAACTTGATAATTACCTTCGGGTTTAACTTCATTTACCAGTAGTGCAACTTCATTACCTGATGTATCAAATATTTTCAGACTAACAGGAGATGTTGCGGGCAGACTGAAATTTATAACAGTGGAAGGGTTAAATGGATTGGGATAGTTCTGTTTCAGTTCAAATGTCCCGATGTTTGTCGGAGCGACTTCAATCACCCCTGAATACTCAAAACTTCCTGAGTAATCAATTTGTTTTAACCGGTAATAATTGATTCCCTGGGCGGCATTGTGATCAGAACAGGAGTAACTCTGATGCTCCGTTGCAGTACCCTTGCCGGGCACAAATCCGATTGAAGTAAAATCAGTTTTATCAGTGCTCCTCTGAATTTCAAATCCGGAATTATTTACTTCCGAGGCTGTTGTCCAGTTTAATATCACTCTTCCTCCGGTCCGGTAAGCTGTGAATGAAACGAGTTCAACCGGAATAATCTGCGTTACGGTTCTCAAAAGCCAGGCATCATGCACACCAGCCCCTGATGAAAGAGTATGCCCAACAACAACATAACCACCATCGGAAGTCAGATCCATTGAATAAGCCACATCCGATGCAGTGCCCCCGTAAGTCTTCTGCCAGAGTAATGTTCCGGAACTGTCCGTTTTAACAAGCCAGAGATCATCACCTCCGGCGCCATAAGAAAGGGTGTATCCGGCAACAAGAAAACCACCATCCGCGGTCTGCTTAACAGCGTTTCCGTAATCTCTTCCTGTACCGCCAAACGTCTTAATCCACAACTGATTCCCTGATGCATCTGTTCTGATCAGATAAAGGTCATCAAGCCCTGCACCTGTTGATGCCGTATAACCAGTAAGGATATATCCTCCGTCAGAAGTCTGCTGAACCGATAAACCCCTGTCGGCATCAGAACCGCCAAAATTTTTGTTAAAAAGTATGTTGCCAACGCTGTCGGTTTTAACAAGCCATGCATTCCCGAGAATTCCCGCGCCGTCTGAAGCAGTCCATCCTGTTATGATAAAACAATTGTCTGAAGTCCGCTGTAAACCCCGGATTCCGTCTGTACTCAGCCCGCCGAGAGTTTTTGTCCATAAACTGTTTCCTGAAGCGTCGAGTCGGATGAGCCAGCCGTCCCTGCTGCCCGCACCGAATGATGAAGTTGCACAACCCACAATATAGCCTCCGTCAGGAAGAACTTCCACGGCATAAGCTTCCTCATCGGAGGTTCCGCCGTATGTTCTTGACCATATATGATTTCCGCCCGAATCGGTTTTTACTATATAGACATCCTTCCCGGAGCCTGAAGATGCTGTATAGCCTGCAGCAATAAACCCGCCGTCGGGTGTCTGTTTTACAGCTGCGGCTTCATCATCGCTGTTGCCACCAAAGGTCTGATTCCAGAGAAGATTACCTGCTTTATCGGTTTTAAATAACCACAAATTTCTGCCCGAGGCTGTTCCGTACGATCTTGTGTAACCAGCGATAATGTAACCTTCATCATTTGTCTCTTCCACAGCATAAGCCACATCAATGTTTGTCCCGCCGAAAGTCCTGGTCCACATTGAATCCTGTGCATTAGAAAAGGGGGAGAGAAATAAGGCAAGACTGATTATTATCATATTCTGAAAGGAGCATAAACCGTGCTTCATTGTAAACTCCGTTAATTAAACAAATTCAATGGATTAAAATGATAAATTTACAACTTATATACACTTATTGTATGGCATAACTGGTGTAATGTTATTACAAAACACCTCAGATACTTCTGAGAATCAGTAAGCAGTTGATAAAAAATTAAATCTCCGGCAATTACAGCATGGATCAAAAAAGCTGGTTACAGGTTCATATTCAGGGAATGGATTTTAACCGCGTGACTCAAATAACAGCACAAAACCGACGGGAGTACATAATGGAGGCGCATTAAGGCTGAGCATCCAGCCACATTTTTCCTGCCGTTGCTGTCGGGAAAAATTTTATTCTGACCGTATTGCTGTTAATGAGCAATTCGAAAAAAGTCGCTTCAATGTAATTTATATCTCTGGTTACTATTGCAATTATCAATTCCCCGACCTCAGCCTTTGAAATCATCTCCGCAAGTTTGTAAGTGTCTTTCAGTCCAATATTGTACTTTAGATCAATTTCATCACAAAATACTTTTCTGATACTTAAATCAGATGCCATCTTATGTATTGCTTTCTGGTAATTGATGACTTCCTCAAGACCAGAGTCTTCTCCGTAAGCTCTCACATGGAGAATTCCGTTTTGATGTTGCATTTCGTAATTAATCGGCATACGCGGAAAACATTTTTTAATTATTTTTAATCTGGTAAAATTGCATATCAAAGTCAAGAGTCACGCTTGCTCACACTGAACTTTATATTCAAACTGATCCTGAAAAGTGGGAGAAATAACCTTACGATTCATTGTTACGATAATCTCCCGGCTTAGAAGAACTTAAAGATATCTCTTTACCGTTGGTAATAACCGACGGCAAGGGTTCTGAATTTGGATAATGATAAATAACCGCAAAGTCGCCCGGAGTAAATTATCATCAAAGTCCGCACTGAATACCAGTGCCGGTCTAAGAACCATACAGTAAACACTTCATTTTTTGGTTCAGGCAATAATAAATTTCTTTTTTGCCGGATGTGTATACAGTATTCAAACATACAGTTTACAAAGCTAAAATACAATTCAGTTTTCATAGTTAAGATTATACAGTTGTTTAAATGATTTGACTTACAGATATTTCTTTTTTATATTAATAACAGTACTATTTAGAAACATTATGAACTATCATAACTTTTACCGCGAATTAAAGAATTTCCCTGCCATCAGTCTGCGGGAAATCAGCAAACTTCCATTTAAAGTCTACAATCACAGACTGGCCGACTGGCAGAAAAAAGGGTATCTTGAACGGGTTGCCAATGGAATTTACATATTTGGTGATGCTGAAATCGATGAAAAGTATCTTTGGTATCTGTCAAATAAGATTTATGAGCCTTCATATATTTCACTTGAAGCAGCCTTTGCTTATTATGGATTTATTCCGGAATCGGTTTATCAGATAACTGCCGTTTCCACTAAAAAGACTTACGCCACAAAATTCAGGGGGGTGAGTTTCTTTTACAGGACCATCAGCCGTAAATATTACTTCGGTTACAGACACATCAATTGGGAGAAGACCTTTATCAGAATTGCCGAGCCCGAAAAAGCTCTGATAGATTATTTTTATCTTAACTCTGAAATAAATAGTGTTGGTCACATTGAAGAGCTGCGATTTAATTCTTCATCAATACGCGAAAAAATAAACTTTGATAAGATGGCGGCATATCTGAACTATTATTCGAACAAGTCTCTTTCAGAGAGAATATCAATTTTCCGGAAATGGCTGGATACTAATGATTAACATTTCTGAAATTGAAAGGTTTTATCCTGAAAACCAACGACCATTTAAGCGCAATATCCTCAGGGAATATCTGCAATACAGAATTCTGCAGATTATCTTTGATACCAGGTTTTCTGTCAGCCTGTCTTTTATGGGAGGCACATGCCTGAGAATAGTATTCGGAACAAACAGGTTTTCCGAAGATCTTGATTTTGATAATTTCGGGATTACTTTTGATGAATTTGATCAGTTGGCAGATATAATTGCTTTCAGGTTAAGAGAAGAGGGATATCAGACAGAAATCAGAACTGTAAGCAAAGGAGCATTTCATTGTTACATCAGGATTCCGGAACTTCTTTTCAACAATAATTTATCAGGATTCAGAGAAGAAAAAATACTTATCCAGCTTGATACTGAATTTCAGCAATATCGATATAACCCCGTTCCTTTTTTGCTGAACAAATTTGATATTCTCACCAGAATATTCCATACACCGCAGGAAATATTGCTTTCGCAGAAAATAAGGGCAATTCTTAACAGAAAAACCCCGAAAGGGAGAGATTATTACGATGTTATGTATTTGTGGTCGCTGACAAAACCTGATTACAATTATCTGGCTGAGAAAGAAAACATAGATAATCCGGCAATGCTGAAACAACGGCTGCTTGAGAAACTTGAGATAACTGACCTGACAGGGCTTATCAAAGATGTTAGTCCATTTCTGATAACTGATACTGATGCAAAAAGGATAGAACTTTTCCCCGAGTTTGTGAGAAGCATTTCTTAGTTCCTGATCTCCCGGAAAACTTTGTGCTGCATCAGCCATATTTCCCGTCGGTTAAAACCAACGGCAAGAATATTCCAAACCCGTGAACGGGTTCTGAATGTGGTTAGCAATTCATAACCGCAATTCTGCGAGAACTTATTCTTCAACATCGTTTATGCCGGAAACGA
>JABWCA010000257.1 GCA_013359345.1 Ignavibacteriaceae bacterium | reverse complement strand
ATTCTCTCAGAATAATTTCACGCTTCTGCGCGGATTCACACACTCCCCGTATTTCAGCGAACAGATTAAAACTTTTAACATAATCTCAGATGTCAGGGTGCATATAAATGCTCCTTCGGCACAGAACTTTGATCCGCTCAAGCCGACACAGGTGATTGTCTACGCACTGCCCTCGGGTAATACCATTGAACAGACTGTGGGGAAAGTTCTTCAGCCCGGAGACGACTGGCATTTCGATATTCAGCACATTGGTGCACAGACCCGGTTCCTGAGAAATTCACTCTCAGGCTATAACATTGTGACCGTTTATTTTGAAGCGGCACAAAAAAGCTGGACTCTTTGGAAATCGGCGCACCCATCTGACTACGCCGCACTTACAAAATCGTTCATTGATTCTGTTGCAAACATTTTTGCGGCTTACAGTCCGGAGGTTGTACTGAACGGTCACAGCAACGGCGGCAGATTTATATTTAATTACTTTGATGCTGTTTCAACAATTCCTTCGAAAATTAAACGGATCGCATTTCTTGACAGCAACTATGGCTACGAACATTCATACGGCGATAAAATGATTGCGTGGATGAATGCCTCATCTCAGAATGTATTGTGCGTAATTGCCTATAATGACAGTGTTGCACTTCTTAACGGCGAACCTATAGTTTCGCCAACCGGAGGAACCTGGTACAGAAGCAGAATAATGAAACATTATATGGAGTCTGCATTCACTTTCACAGATTCTGAAAATGACTCCATGATAACCTATACCGCCCTGAACGGCAGAATTAAATTCCTGCTGAAGACCAATCCTTTGCGTCAGATTCTCCACACAGTACAGGTTGAAAGAAACGGCTATATACAGAGCATCTGCCAGGCAACTCCGCAGGAAGGGCAGGGATATGTTTATTACGGACCCAGAGCATATCAGAACCTCATTCAGACCTCTATCATCATGCCCGCTGAGCTGAATATTCCGCCGCGTCAGCCGGGTGCAAAAACAGGGTCACAGTTCATGGATTTTGTAACAAACATGACCTTTGCACAGCGTGAGGAACAGATTTATAATGAAATAGCAGCCGGCAATATCCCCGATTTTCTGCGTTCACTTATTAATGTGCAGGCTCAGTTTACCGATGCAAACGGCAGCCCGCACACTGTTATTTATAAAGTTATGCCTGATTATCTCGCAATCGGTTCAAATGAGGATTTCTGCCGCATACCCATGGGGCCAATCACTGCGCAGCGCCTTGCAACATTGTTCGGTGCAACCATGCCCACAAGTAAGCTGGTTGATAATATATACACAAATTCTGCAATTAAACTTCAGCCAGTAACTTATGCCCCTGTGGGCAATCAGAATGAACTGGTGCCCAAATTTGTACTGCATAACAGGGCAATTGATTCACTCAGACTTATTGCGGGCGGTGTTCCGGGCCAGCTCACCGGAGGAACCAAAAAGGATGTTGTTGTAAGCAATAAGATTGTTGACCCCTCAAGGCCCAATCATGTCACCATCTACGGCTGGCATCAGCTTAACGGTCAGCCTATTCAGCCCCTCACCAACATTCACATTAACACCTATGTTGATTACAGCCACGGCATACGCTTCCTTAATAATGAGATTATTTTTGACGGACAGATCAGGAAAATCACAGATCTTCTGAGGGATGATATACTTTATAAAGTGCTAAGCGATGAACAGGGCGCCATGTCCCAGCCCGGATATCTCCCGACTTTCGGCGTGCCGGGCAAACCGGGATCATTCGGTGTGATTCCGGGAGGAAATAACAGCCTTATTCTCAAAATCAGGAATGATCCCGATGCCGAATATTATCTTGTTCAGACAAGCACAAACGGCATAACTTATTCATCACCATTTCAGATTTCGCCTTCTGACCCTGTGATCACGGGATTAAATCCCGGCACCGTATATTTTCTTAAAATCAAGGCGGGTAACCAGACCGGCGAATCCCCGTGGTCAGAGGTTCTTGCCGGAGTAACTACATCTGTCACAAATCCCCCCCTGCTGATCGTGAACGGATTTGACAGGGCATCCGCAGGCAACACTTACGACTTTGTGAGGCAGCATTCAGCGGCAGCATTTAACTCAGGAGTAGTGTTCTGCACTGCAACCAATGAGGCTGTCACTGATTCTCTGTTCCGGCTGCTTGATTTTCAGGCGGTTGATTATATACTGGGAGAAGAAAGCACTGTTGATGAGACCTTCAGCACGGCAGAGCAGACAGTTGTTGCAAATTATCTTAAGGCAGGAGGCAAACTGTTTGTTTCGGGAAGCGAAATTGCCTGGGATCTCGATTCAAAAGGCAGCACTGCAGATAAAAACTTTATCTGGAATTTCCTGAAAACAAAATATGCCGCAGATGCCCCCAATAATGCCTCAAACACATGGTATTCCGTTTCACCCGTGGCAGGGTCCTTCCTTGCCCCGATGAGTCCGTTCAGTTTTGATAACGGAACTCACGGTACGTATAATGTTGACTGGCCGGATGTTCTGTTTGAATCGGGCGGCAGCACAGGTGTATCCGGTTATACCAATTTCAGCACTGCTTCAGGGTTTTCAGGCACTGCATTCAGCGGCACTTTCACCGGCGGAACGGCTCCCGGCAAAGTTGCAGTTTTTGGTTTTCCTTTTGAATCCGTTTATCCCGAGGCTGCGCGCAATCTGTTCATGAGACTGATCTTACAGTATTTTGATATTCCGGTTTCTGTAGCCGGGGATGAAGATTCAAACACTCCATCTGAATTCTCACTCTCGGAGAACTTTCCCAATCCGTTTAATCCTTCAACAACACTTGAATATTCCATCCCTTTCGCCTCAAACATTTCGCTGACCGTCTATAATGTGATCGGTGAAAAGGTCAGAGTTCTTGCAGATGAATTTATGCAGCCGGGAAAATACAGAGTCGCGTTTGATGCTACGGGTCTTCCCTCAGGAGTTTATCTCTGCAGGATGGAAGGGGCAGGTTTTACGGCTGTTGTAAAGATGGTGCTTGCGAAATAAAGCACCCGTATTTCCGGAAGATTTTTCTCAGGCAGCCTGAATCTTAAATAAACTTTACCTCTCAGTAATCAGAGGATAAGTAAATGCATGAATTCGTCAGTGCTGTAAAAGAATCGCTGCAGTCACAATCAGACCTTAAAAAAGCACAGTGGCTCGAAAATTACGTTAAGCATAACATCAGATCTCTCGGGGTCGGCATACCTGATATCCGCCATATAATTAAAGAACAGGAAAAAATTTTTTCTCTCCGCAATGAGTCTTTAACTGATCAGTTTAAGATTCTGACCGGACTGATGGCAGGAGATTATGCTGAGGAAAAACTTGCCGCAATAATTTATCTTCAGTTATATCTTGTGTCAGGATCTGAGTCCGAAGTTTTGGGGCTGGTTTCATCCTGGTTTGATCAGAATTACATTTATGACTGGAATGTGTGCGACTGGCTGTGCGTAAGAGTTCTGACTCCATTTATAAATTCTGCATCTGCAAAATCCATACCTGAGTTTAAGAAATGGAATTCATCAGAAAATCTGTGGAAAGCCAGAGCCTCGCTGGTTCCGTTTGCTCCTCTCAAAAATATCACAGAATACGCTGACGAAATTTATGCTTTTTCAGGGGCGCTCATTACGCGGAAGGAAAGATTCTGCAAAACTGCTGTCGGCTGGGTGATGAGAGAAGTATCACGTCATGATAAAAGTTATGTAAGCAGATTTTTGTCTGAATTCTGTGAGCATACAACCCCTGAAGTTGTGAAGAATGCTACAAAATATTTCTGACAGGATAAAACTTTTCTTTTTTAAAAGCCCTGATTACCCTGTTCTCAATATCAGTAAATGCATTTGAGAAAGCCGGGTAAGCCCACAAATCAGTCGTTGCAATGATTTCACGAACAACGCGGCTGTATTGTATTGCCACCGTAAGCACTCCTCTCATGATTTCTCTGCTGACTCAAGTTCTTCAAGCTGACTTTTGATTCTTTTATAAAGCGCTCCGCTCGTTTTTTCCCATTCTTTTTTGCCCGCGTAAAATCCGAATGCAGTCAGAAAGGAATAGAAAATTATCCAGATCACCGTCAGAATTTCTTTATTATCAATGTACAGCCCGAGCCTGTAGACAAAAATCAGCCCTCCTGCCAGGCCCAGTGCTCCAAGCGCTGATAATACAAAAAAAAGATCAAAGGCACCCATATATCTCAGATTCTTCTCTGCCTGCACGAGGTATTGGTTCAGAGGGAGTGAAAGATCCGGTTTCTGCTCTCGTCTGTTTCTTAAAAATATATATAACGCACTGATCATCAGAGTCACATACCCAAGAAAAAATCCTTCAGCGCCCGGGCCTTCGGTACGGCTGCCCAAAGTTACATAAATTAAAGAAATCACAATAAGCATTACAATTACCAGAAATGATTTTTTACGAAGTTCTGCCATATGCTTCTTTATCTCTTCAGATAAACTCAATTCTGTGCTGATTCCGTCAGCATCATTTGCGCAGTCATTAAGTGTGAGTCCTTTTAAATCATCGAGATTCATAGTTCCGCTCCCAATCTTCTTTTACTTTTAACTTGAGACGGTGTATTCTCACTCTTACATTCGCTTCTGTAAGTCCTGTTATTCCGGCCATCTCCGCTGTTGTGTATTCTTCCAGATAGAGTGTTACCAGTGCTTTTTCGGTATCTGAAAGCGTCTGAAAGAATTTTTTGAAAAATTCAACCTTCTGACTTATCTCCGCCGCTTTACCCGGGTCATCAGTTGACGGGATTTTTCTTTCCGCAGGAAACAGGGGCAGAAATATCTTTTTTTTCTTCTTTTCACGGTTCAGTCCTGTAATTGCCACATTGACAGCTATTCTTGTAACCCAGGTTTTTACAGATGATTCACCTCTGAAAGAGCCGATGTTTTTCCAGATTTTCAGAAGCACTTCCTGGTACACATCTTCTGCATTGCTGGTATCGTGCAGCAGATTGATACAGATTGTTCTGAGACTGCGCCCGTACTCTTTTATTATTCCGTCAAAATCTTTTTCCGTTAACATACCGGCTTTTTTAACTCGTTTCTGTATATACTGACTCTCCCGGTCTCAGTGTTGTTACACTCAATCCGGATTTATCTCTCTGAATGAAGAACTTAAACTGTAACTAATAAAAAATACGTAATAAAAAGATGAAAAAATACGGTAAGTCATTATGATTTATCGTTTTTTTATTGTAAATTAGTATTACGTATTTACGGAGTTATCTCATGGCTTTCCCAGACTGGGTCGTAAAAAACAGACCCCCTCATTCAGAAGTCCGCCTGCTTAAAGGCGTTTACTATGTATACCGGATTTCCAGCAAATGGAACCCCGAGAAAAAACGTGCGCAAAAGCTCACCCATGAACTCCTTGGCAAGATTACCGACGAATTGCATCATAAAAAAAGTTACCGAAGGAAAAAATAAAAAAGCTCGCTGCATCTTAAATTAGGGTTACTGAAAAACTAATTATAGGACAAAGCC
>JABWCA010000256.1 GCA_013359345.1 Ignavibacteriaceae bacterium | reverse complement strand
CCGCTGCAGCCTTTTTTTGTTGAAAAAGTAATTGAAAAGGAAAGGCCTGACGGAATTCTCCTGGGATTCGGCGGGCAGACCGCACTTAATGTGGGCATTGCATTGTATGACTCGGGTGTGCTTGAGAAATATGGTGTAAGAGTGCTTGGCACGGCGGTAAGCACAATTAAGGATACCGAAGACAGAAAACTGTTTAATGACAAAGTTCTTGAAGCAGGGCTGAAGATAGCAAGAAGCAAGACGGTGAATTCAATTGAAGAATCACTTGAGGCTGCAAAGGAGATAGGTTATCCTCTGATGGTGAGAATAGCTTACGCCTTAGGAGGACTCGGTTCAGGAATAGTGAATAATGCGGAAGAGCTTACAGAAAAAGCAAAAAAAGCATTTGCATTCACTGATCAGATTCTGCTTGAGGAGTCGCTTTACGGATGGAAAGAAATTGAATACGAAGTTGTAAGGGATAAATTTGACAACTGCATAACAGTCTGTTCAATGGAAAACCTCGATCCCATGGGCATTCACACGGGAGACAGCATTGTTGTGGCTCCGATGCAAACCCTCACAGCACGTGAGAATTTCATGCTGCGGTCCATCGCAATTAAAATGATCAGGCATCTGGGCATCATAGGGGAGTGCAACATTCAGTTTGCGCTCAGTACCACGTCTGATGATTACAGAATTATAGAAGTGAATGCGAGACTGAGCCGCTCCTCAGCACTTGCATCAAAAGCCACGGGTTATCCGCTTGCCTTTGTTGCCACGAAACTGGCTCTGGGGTATGATCTTAATGAAGTTGTAAATGTCATCACCGGTGAAACTTCTGCATGTTTTGAACCGGCGCTTGATTACATTGTTCTTAAACATCCGCGCTGGGATCTACAGAAATTCAGGCAGGTAAGCACAGTGCTCGGGTCCGAAATGAAATCTGTGGGCGAAGTGATGTCAATCGGCAGGTCATTTGAAGAGGCCCTTCAGAAAGCGCTCAGAATGCTTGATACAGGAATGAACGGATTTGTCTGCAATGATATCGAGCTGAATGATGATATTATGGAAATGATACGGGTGCCTAATGATAAGCGTCTTTTTGCAATTGCTGCGGCACTTGAGAAGGGTGTGAGCGTTGAAGAAATCTGCGCACTCTCGAAGATAAACCCCTGGTTTATCCACAAAATGGCCAATATAGTTGCTCTGCAAAAAACCGTTCAGAACAAAGAGCTCAAACACACAGAATATGATCTGATTTATGAGCTGAAAAGAAACGGTTTTTCTGATAAACAGATCGGCGTGCTCACAGGCAGCGATGAAGATACCGTCAGGGCATACAGAAAATCGCTTGGCATTGTTCCTGCCATAAAGCAGATTGACACGATGGCAGCAGAGTTTCCCGCTAAAACCAACTACCTTTACATGACCTATAACGGCATTGAAGATGATATAAAAACCGCAGAAGAAGATCAGATTGTGGTTCTTGGAAGCGGTGCCTACCGGATCGGGTCATCTGTTGAGTTCGACTGGTGCTGCGTCAACTCAGTGCTCACGCTGAACAAGCTCGGTTATAAATCAATCATGATTAACTATAATCCCGAAACGGTAAGCACCGATCATGATGTTTGTCATAAGCTCTATTTTGAAGAGATGAGTCTGGAGAGAGTTCTTGATATCTATGAACGCGAAAGCCCGCTTGGTGTTATCATCTCAATGGGCGGACAAATTCCTAACAACCTTGCGCTTAAGCTTGATAACAGAAATGTGAATGTGCTTGGCACCTCACCAAAGCAGATAGACAATGCAGAAAACAGGCATAAATTTTCGCAGATTCTTGATACACTTAAAATTGACCAGCCTGAGTGGAGTGAGCTCTCAACTTTGCAGGAGCTTAAAAACTTTGCTGCAAGGGTTGGTTATCCCGTACTCATCAGACCGAGTTATGTACTCAGCGGCGCCGCAATGAGCATTGTTTTAACCGATGAAGAACTTGAACTGTATCTCAAAAAAGCAACCGATGTGAACAAAGATCACCCGGTTGTTATAAGCAAGTTTATCACTGACGGCAGGGAACTTGAAGTTGATGCCGTGGCGGATAATGGTAACCTGTTCTGCTATGCAATTTCTGAACACGTTGAAAATGCGGGAGTTCACAGCGGTGATGCAACAATAGTTTTCCCGCCGCAGAGAACATATCTCGAAACCATGAGAAGAGTAAAGCTCATAACAAGACAGATTGCCAAAGCTCTTAATATCACAGGCCCTTTTAATATGCAGTTTATCGCCAAAGATAACGATGTTAAAGTTATTGAATGTAACCTCAGGGCTTCAAGAAGTTTCCCGTTCATATCAAAAGTGCTTGGCATCAATTTTATTGATATCGCCACCAAACTTATGACCGGGGAGAAAGTACCGAGAATAGACAAGAGTTCGTTTGATCTTGATTATGTCGGAGTTAAGGCTTCGCAGTTCTCGTTTACCAGGCTTAAAGGCTCTGACCCTGTGCTTGGAGTAGAGATGGCTTCAACCGGTGAGGTGGCTTGTCTTGGTGATGATTTTAATGAAGCTTTCCTTAAAAGTCTTCTTTCAACAGGATTTAAGATTCCCACAAAAGGGGTGCTGCTCTCAACCGGCACACTGAGAGAGAAGGCGGATATTCTGGAGCAGATAAGAGAACTTGACGCCATGGGACTTAAATTTTACGGAACCAAAGGCACAGCAGATTTTTATGCGGAAAACGATATTCATGTGGAAGTTTTAAGCCGGCCGTTTGATAATTATGAACCTTCAATACTCACTTATATGGCAGAAGGGAAGATTGATCTGGTTATTAATATTCCCAAGACCACACAGAAGGATGAGCTGGACAGCGACTACATTATCAGAAGGAGATCGGTTGACCTGAATATACCTCTTATAACAAATATACAGTTTGCCAAGAGGTTTGTCAAAGCTCTGAAGATGTATGAGCCGTCGGATCTGCAGATTAAATCAAAAGATGAATACGTATCTGTTTTATAGGTTAATAATTCTCTTATGGATACGATACGGCCTATAAGTTAACGTATTATTTATTAATTATTTAGAAGTGTATTGAGAAGAGATCCCTGATCATAATGATGAACAGGGATTTCTGAAGTTCTTACCAGATTCTGGTTTCGCCGAGAGCAAAGGTTCTTACATTTTCTTCGGAATAGCCGTATTTCTGAGCCTCTTTTCTTAAGAGAACAGGCGGTTCATCCATTGGTTCGTCTGTCTGTCTGAACGTTCCCCAGTGTGTGGGAAGCATCATTTTACCCCCCGTCTCACTATGAATTTTAACTGCTTCTTCCGGACTGATATGCATCGGGTGCATCAGGCGTCTTGGCTCGTATGCGCCAATCGGAATAAGTGTAAGATCAAACGGCCCTAATTTCTCTCCGATTGCCTTAAAGTGGGAGCAGTAACCGGTATCACCTGCAAACAGCATTCTTTTTTTGCTGCTCTTTACAACCCATGAACACCACAGCGTTGCGTTTCTGTCATTCACCCATCTTCCAGAAAAATGCTGGGCAGGCGTGCAGACAAAGCTCAGATTTTTATGATGAAATTCATTCCACCAGTCGAGCTCAATAATTCTTTTTGAATCAACTCCGTAATATTTCAGCCATGCAGCAACACCCAGCGGTACAAAAAAGACCATTTTCGGATATTTTTTTGCGAGATACTGAATTGTGGGATAATCAAAATGATCATAATGGTTATGAGAAAGAAGAGTAATATGTATCTCTGGCAGATTCTTAATATCAATACCCGGTTTATTCAGTCTTTTGGGTCCTATCCAGTCAAACGGGCTCACCCTTTCACTCCAGACAGGATCAGTGAGAATTGTAAGGCCTTCAAACTGAACAACAGCAGTAGTATGGCCAATCCAGGTTGCTGAGTAATCCGGGTTTGTACGCAGGTACGAACCGTCATTTTCAATAAAGGGGGTATTTACTGAAGTCTCTTCATTGAAGAATTTAGTGGTTTTTGACATAAGCCAGGGAGCCATATCCCAGAAAGTATTTGCCCTGAAGTCAGGATCTGTATTCCTGAATCCTTCGGGAGTGTGGTGTGCCGGCTTACCGGTTGATGCACCGGGATGGCTCAACCCCTGTCCGAAAACAACGGAGAAGGGAAGGATCGTTAAATACTTAATAAAACTGCGTCTTTCCATATAGTTTAAAATGAAAATATTCAGCAAATAGTTCAATGCAGAAGATAGGATACAAAAGACAATCAGCGGCCGGTTTGAAAAGAAAGGGTGGTTTAAAATGAAAAACCCCTTTACAGGGGTTTCAATATTTGGCAGAGGCGCCGGTCGGATTCGAACCGACGAATAAAGGTTTTGCAGACCTTCCCCTTAAGCCACTTGGGTACAGCGCCTTATTTTCAACACTACATCCTTAAATAAAAAAATCCACTTTCGTGGATTTCTCAGAGCGGGAAACGGGACTCGAACCCGCGACATCAACCTTGGCAAGGTTGCGCTCTACCAACTGAGCTATTCCCGCAAAAGAAATAATTTATACTTCAAATATAGCGGGTTGATCTGACTTTTGCAAATACACTGTGAAAATTTTCTGAAGATTTTTTTAATTTCCTCCTTCACAGGTTTCGGACTGATTTATTTATATTTGTGCCATCAATTATCAGCAGAAAAATGAACAAATACAAGTCAGACAGAGAAGAACTCGTTAAGAATTTATTCAATAAGGGTATTAAAGATCTTGATGTTCTCAAGGCGGTTAATAAAGTTGAAAGGCATCTGTTTGTGCCTGCCTCGCTCGTTCTGCATGCATATCAGGATTCAGCTCTTCTTATAGGCTACGGACAGACAATCTCTCAGCCGTACACTGTTGCTTTTATGACTTCGGCACTCAGACTCAAAAAAGGTGACAAGGTTCTTGAAATAGGAACCGGCTCAGGTTACCAGGCTGCAATCCTTCACGCCATGGGTATGCGGGTTTTTTCAATTGAAAGAAATTATGACCTGTTCATTTCGGCTCAGGACAGGCTTGATAAAATGAATATCCATCTTCAGCTGAAATACGGTGACGGTACAATAGGCTGGGCGGAGCATGCTCCGTTTGACGGGATAATTGTAACCGCAGGCGCCCCCGAAATACCCGCCTCACTGAAAAAACAGCTTAAACCGGGAGGAAGGCTTGTTATACCTGTGGGCGACAAGGGCAGGGAAGACATGGTATGCATCCTTAAGGAAAGTGAGGATGAGTTCAGCGAGGAAAGAACACCAAATTTTGCATTTGTGCCCCTTATCGGGAAAGAGGGATGGAAAAACGCGTAATTATCCTGGCGGGTCCCACTGCGTCAGGTAAAACCGACCTCGCTGTCAGTCTGGCTGAAAAACTGGGAACTGAAATAATTTCTGCAGACAGCAGGCAGGTTTATATGCTGACTGATATCGGCACCGCAAAACCCACTGCCGAACAGCTGAATACAATTAAGCATCACCTCATAAGTGTAATTCCACCTGATCAAACATATAATGCATCTCTTTTTGAAAAAGATGCTGAAAAGATAATTGACGAGCTGCACAGGCATGACA
>JABWCA010000255.1 GCA_013359345.1 Ignavibacteriaceae bacterium | reverse complement strand
CCTGATGCCGTCAGTTTTCATTATAAACTGGATGGAAGCACCGGCACCACAGAAAGCGAATATCTCACATTTGCTAATCTCTCACCCGGAGAGCATATATTAACAATTGCTGCGCATGACGATAATTCAGGCACCGGCAATAACGCACAAATAGTGATAAATGTAATCCCCTATTTCACTGAAACAGGTTTATTCAGGATTCTTCTTACCGGAGCTTTCCTTCTTATTGTATTTGCACTTGTAAAGATCCGGCTTGGAGTTCAGGCCGGGAAAACAGCAGAAAAACTTGATACAATTAATAAAATCAATGAAATGAAGCATCAGGCTCTTTCTGCCATGATGAATCCGCACTTTGTGTTTAACTCACTTAATTCTGTTCAGTACCTGGTCAATTCAAACAGAAACGAAGACGCTAATAATTACATTGCAATGATGGCACAGTTAATGCGAAAAAATCTGGATGCCTCGGCGCGGGGCTTCATACTTGTATCTGAGGAAACTGAGCGACTCAAATTATATCTTGAACTTGAGAAGATGAGATTCAGCGACCGATTCAGATATGAAATTATTATTGATCCCGGAATATCACCCGATAAACTCGAGATACCCAATATGATTATCCAGCCGTTTGTTGAGAATTCCATCTGGCACGGGCTTTCAGAATCCGGCTCCGAAGGTTTAATTACAATTCAGTTTGAAATGATTCATGAGGAAAGTTCAGAACAGATACTGAGAATAAAAATCACTGACAATGGCATAGGGTATTCCAGGTCGATCAAAAAGAAAACCAATGACCACATTTCCAGAGGCATGAGCATTATAGAAGAGCGGCTTAAACTTCTGAGCAAAAAACTTGATATTGAGAAACCGATAGTTATTGATGACCTTGGTGAAAAATCAGACGATGCATCAGGAACGGAGATAATCATATATCTTCCCGAACCGCTGATTCGTCATGTGAAGGATATTTCTGCTCATTAATGCTTCATTAAGCACAACTTTAGAACCACTCAAAAAATTTATCCTGCCGCTTAAAAGCTCACTGCCGCCGCTGAGAGATCGCCTCTGACATTCCGCAGTTAATAAGGCTATTTTGCTTCTCAAAAAAAAGGAGCACTACATGCTGTCACTTAACAAAATCATTAATTTTTTTCTTCACTACGGAAAAAAGAAAATAAGGGTAATACCACGCGCCAGAATCGTAAGGCGGCAAAATTCACGGGAATCATCAGAAAATGAACCGCAATCCCGGATACTTAAAGACAAATCAGGCGCCATAATGTTTATGGTGCTCGTTTTTCTTCTGCAGGGGTTATTAAATGCCCAATGGCAGCAGACCAATCTCACACCAACCATAAATGCTTTAATGCATGACGGCACTTACCTTTTTGCAGCTTCAAACCAGGGAGTGCACAAAAGCGGTAACAACGGCACCAACTGGAATGATGAAAATACGGGGCTCACAACTCTTGATGCCCGCGGATTTGCCGTGCAGGGCACGAATATCTTTACTGTGACCTTTTCAGGCGGGATTTACCGTTCAGTAAACGGACCTTCATGGAGCTGGAGCCTTATGCAGGCAGGAAGCTTTCACTGCATTTACACATCCGGAAACACACTTCTGGCCGGCTCGGTCGGCGGCGGCATATACATTTCAAACAACAACGGCACAACATGGGCGGTATCAAACAGCGGACTGACAAACTTAACAGTCTGGTCAATACACTCATCAGGTTCAAATTTGTATGCAGGCACGCTTGGCGGTGTATTCAGATCAACTGATAACGGAAGCACATGGTCCGCTGCAAACACCGGAATCACTTCTCTTGATATCAGAGCGGTTTACTCAGTTGGTAATGTACTTTTTGCGGGCAGCAACGGCGGCGGCGTTTACAGATCAACTGATTCAGGTAACAGCTGGAGCCAGATGGCCGGAGGATCAGTTTATGCATTCGGGCTCGCATGCGGAACCGATCTTTATGCCGGGCTGCTTAACAACGGCGGTATAATTAAATCGACTGATAACGGCCTTACATGGACGGGTGATAACACCGGGCTGCAAAACCCGACTGTCACATCATTTGCCACAGGGGCAAATTATTTATTTGCAGGCACCTTTGGCGGCGCATATAAAAAGGAGATCAGCTGCCCGGTAAATACTTCATGTATAACCTGGAACCTTCTTCAGTCAGGGGCAGTGACTTCAGCTTCATCCGGAATGAACGGTGTCGCCGAAGTAATCGGTGCAGGAACATCAAGTCCGTTTATGTCTGTATTTGCCCCATACACATCAAACGGTCAGAGATTATGGTGCGGCACAACAGGCTGGCAGGCAGGCATGCTTGATCCCGCAAGATTCATAGAGTTTACGGTATCACCCGCCCCGGGAGGTTCGGTGACAATAAATAATGTCTCATTTAATTATGGAGATAATCCGCTCACCGTAAATATGAACATCCTCAGCTCAAAGGTCTTTTATTCAACCGACGGATGGTCAACATCCACCCAGTTAGGCGGAACCCTTTCTTATCTTAACACAACAATGCAGACCTTTAATCAGAACATTCCCGGAGGTGTCACAATAACATCGGGACAGTCATTTTCAATGAGGATATATCCTTATTCAACTGTTGGCAGCAATCCTATGAGCCCCTCATTTGCAACACACAATAACGTCACTTTCTGCGGAAGTGCGGCAGCCGGAACACTGTGTGATTCACTTTCAGCATCAGCCACCCGCACAGATCCGAATGACTGCACATGGCAGCTTGATATTCATAATCCCGTAAACCTGCACGGGATCAGCGCAGTTCAGGTGTTATGCCTTGCGCCTAATCAATTTACCACCGGAACGGGACTGGGCACCAATTATCAGAACTGGATAACAACAGGATCAAATATCTTTATGCCTCCATCAGGTCCGGTTCCGGGAGGCGTGCTTCACGGTTTCTACAATATGAATCTTATAAATGTCACAAATCCGCAGCTCATCGTGGTAAACTGGCTCGGTTCAGATTTGGAAATTGTATGCTCTGACACTCTTGAATTAAACTGTGAAGTGGGATGCGCCGTCATTACTTCAGATACAACATGGTGCAACGCCAGCGGTTTCGGCTACGGTTATAAGTTCACAAACACGGCAAATTTCACAATTTCAAAAGTTGAATATATGCCCCTTTCCCCTTCCGGTATCACAATCACTCCGGCAAATACGAACATCAGCCCGGCAGTACCCCCCGGAGGTCATTCACAGCTGCAGATGTTCTCGGTTTCGGGAGCTTCGATCGGAGATACGATCAGGATCAGGGCTAAATTCAAAAGTCAGGATAACTGCTGCTGGTGTTATGAGCAGATTGAATTTGTGGTGAACACCTGCGCAACCCTCTGCGATTCTCTGTCGGTATCTGCAACCGGGTCGCCTAAAAACTGTGTTTATTCCGTCTCCCTTCAGAACAACAGCAGCACCGTCTTCTCGAATGTTGAATTCGTGATCGCCGGTGACGGAATGTTCAGTAATTTCACCTCAAGCCAGGCAGGCTGGGGTTTCACGAATGTTTGGCCGAACAACAGAATCAATCTTGTGAGGGTGCCGCCCTCCCAGGGAATCGGTAACGGCAGCTTTAATAATGTGCTTGATATAAGCGTTGCTCAGTACACATCACCCTTTCAGAAAATTGCAGTAAACTGGATGAAAGACGGAAATATTCTGTGCAGTGATACTATCATTCTTAATTGTATACCAACTCTGACTCCTGATGACAGTTGTTCACAGCTCCTCTACGATACGGCATACTGTACAGCAGCGGGCGGATATAATCTTGTTTACAGAATCCGTAATAATTCGAACATTATCACCTCAGGTTATGGAATTCATTCAGTGACACAGGGAGTAACGTTCTCTCAGAACATTTTCAATAATGTGAATATACTCCCTGGCCAGGTATCCACGCTCGATACCATATTTATCGGAGGAGTACAGCCGGGTGATACGGTAAGATATCAGATTGCAATTTTCACAACACCGGTTTCAGGCGATACGGTATTCAATTACTGCTGTCACAGCGATACTCTTGTGCTGATAATGCCCCCCTGCCCGTCAACATCGGTCGGAGAGCTTCCCTCTGCCCCGTCAGATTATGCTCTTCAGCAGAATTACCCGAATCCGTTTAATCCTTCCACCTCCATCACCTATTCCATTCCGGAGTCAGGAAATGTAAATCTGGCGGTCTTTGATATACTGGGAAAAGAGGTTGCCGTGCTGGTTGATGAAAAGAAAGCTCCCGGAACTTATACGGTTAAGTTTGATGCATCGGGCTTAAATTCAGGGCTGTATATTTATCGCCTTACATCCGGTTCATTCACACAGGCCAGGAAACTTGTTCTGCTTAAATAGCCCGGTATTTATACTTTAAGGTTAAGAATAAATATTCTGATTAACCATGATGCCCCTGACAGGCTGCCCCTAAAAAGGCAGCCTGTTTTTTTTACCGGGGTTCTGATTTCCTTTCTCAGATAAAATATCTGAGGGAAATACAGTGTCATACCGGCATCTCTTTCTGTTCTGTTCAGATATCAGTCAACCAGACGGTTATTATCGGCACAATTGCAGCGGAGTAATCTTACATCAGACAGATACTTTGCCGATAGCGGGATATTCCCCCGCCGAAGAACACAGATAGAATCTTTCACCCTCAGGATTTCCTTTTAAGCAGTCCAATCCGTCATTTCAATTTTGATATCAGCCTGAGACCAAACATTACGATGAAAATAAAAAGTACCTGATAATAAATGTTTCTCCCGCCTGAGTTTATCAGTCAGATTTTTCTCCTGTTTTTCCGGATATAAACCTGCCGCTGAACCGGACTACCTGCATATAATTGTATGATTCTGATTAATAATCGTAAGCGGGCTGCAGAATTGGCATCAATATCCCTGCAGGTAATGAATATGTGAATAAGATTCTGTACAGTGAATAATATTTAAAGAAGTTTGATCCGGAAGAAATATATAACGGGAAGGATTTGTTTGCCTTAAAATGGAAAAGCCCGTCAGGGGGTGACGGGCTTTTCAAAGGATCACAACTCAGAATTGAATTACTTGTTCAGTATCATTTTCTTTGTTGATTTGAAATTGGTACCGTCAATACCTGATGCTTCAATTGTGTAAACATAAACACCTGAGGTCAGGTTTGATGCATTAAAGTTCAGGTTATGTGTACCGGCCTGGAAGTTACCTTCAGTAAGGATGGAAACTTCTTCACCGAGTGAGTTGAATACTTTTACGCTGACTTTTGAATCAACAGCAAGGCTGAAGTTGATTGTGGTTGCAGGGTTGAAAGGATTCGGGTAGTTCTGTGAAAGATTGAACTGTGATGGAGCATTGATATCAACTTCAACAACTGAAGAGAATGCTGAACTTCCGTCATAATCAATCTGACGCAGGCGGTATGAGTATTTACCGGTCTGAACTGTGTTATCGATATAGGAATAGTTATTTGGTTAGGTTGAAGTACCATTGC
This sequence comes from Ignavibacteriaceae bacterium, assembly GCA_013359345.1. Classification (GTDB taxonomy): domain Bacteria; phylum Bacteroidota; class Ignavibacteria; order Ignavibacteriales; family Ignavibacteriaceae; genus JABWCA01. The sequence continues at coordinate 71 of JABWCA010000255.1, read as the reverse complement.
CATTTACGAATCCGATAACTTTATAGTCGCCGCTTTCCGATTTTCTGAGAATTTCGAAACCTGAGTTATTT
>JABWCA010000254.1 GCA_013359345.1 Ignavibacteriaceae bacterium | reverse complement strand
AGAAAAGACGGAGCGCTGCGCTGGGTTAACGTAAGCGGTGTAAAAATTGACTGGGACGGTAAGCCGGCAACTCTTAACTTCCTTACTGACATAACTGAAAGGAAAAATGCTGAAGCTGTTATTCAGAAGCAGAACCGTGAACTCACCGATGCTAATATCACCAAAGATAAATTCTTCTCCCTTATTGCTCATGACCTGAGGGCACCTTTCCACGGTTTCCTGGGGCTCACTGATCTGATGATTCAGGATATCTATGAGCTTTCACGGGAAGAAATGATAACATACCTGCAGACAATTCAGAAATCTGCAAACACAGTCTACACACTTCTCGATAATCTGCTTCAATGGGCAAAAATGCAGAGGGGCTTGATTGAGTTCAATCCCGTTAACACAGATCTTGCGTTGCTGATTGAAGATGTTTCATCGATTTATCAGGGAAGTACCGCGCAGAAAGATATAAGCATGATTTACAATCTTCAGCGACCCCTCTTTGCTTATGCTGATTCTTCGATGCTGAGCACAGTTTTGAGGAATCTTATCTCCAATGCAATTAAATTCACTTTTGAGGGAGGTGAGATTACAATTACTGCGGGATCTGAGAATCACTCTGTATTTGTCTCGGTTAAAGACTCAGGGAAGGGAATGCCGCCTGATGTTGTTGAAAGACTTTTCCGGCTGGATAAGAAAATCACAACCCCCGGAACTGCCGGTGAAACGGGAAGCGGACTCGGGCTTCATCTCACTAAAGATTTCATTGAAATGCACAGCGGGCAGATTACAGTTGAAAGTAAACCGGGTGAAGGAAGCACGTTCACGTTTATGATTCCGGTGATAAATATCCCCTGAGGATCAGACAAATGCGCACCTGAGCAAAAGCAGGTTCTGACAGGATGTTTAGGTCACAGGGAGATGCCGCGAAATTGTGGCAGTGAAGAATGAATCTGAATGGATTATAAATGACCGTCCGGAAAGCTGAATCTTACAGGGCTTCTGAGCAAAAATATTCACCACAGGAATGAACGGCATTCCTCACAGATTAAACCGGCGGATAACAGGAAGAAAAGAGCAGGACATGGGAACATCAGTAATTCAGATCTCCAGCTCCACTAAGACTGATTCAATCACATCGGGAACAAAATCCTCAACAAGATTCTGAGATTCACCAAACCTGATCACCTTGCCATCAGGCTGCAGAGTAAGCGTTGCTGACCTGTATTCTTTTTTCTCAGCCGAGAAGAGATATACTTTGGCTTTTTCATTGCCTTCTTTATTAATTTTAACAAGCCAGAGCATTTCACGATCGAAAAAAGAAAGAGATACCAGGCCCGGTTTCAAATTATCGGATGCTGCGGCCAGCCGCACTTCGTTTTTTCTGTAAGAATTACTTTCAGCAGGAAATAACCTTATAACTTCTTTCAAATTATAAGCCGGTACCTTTTCAGCAAGCCTCTGCCTGATATCATCGCTGATCTCAGTCTCAAGACCCTCTTTTATCTGTTGGTAAAATTCCATGGTTTCCTTCTCAGCCGGAGATAAATCCTCAGGCTTTTTCGTTTCTTCAGTTCCGAAAACTGATTCAAAGAGAGATTTCTCTTTATTTTTTTTCTTCATATATAGTATTATACCGGGTCTTTTACTGAGTACGGAAAAATAAAAAAGTTATTTTATCAGACTTTGAGCAATATCACTTTTTAATGACTTAAACAGGTACTCGAAAATGTTTCTGTATCTTTGATGGTATTGATCCTTGGTAAGTTCCGGTTCGTACGGCAACAGATATTCATAGAGGCCGGGGTTAATCCCGCCGTTCAGCAGGTCTATCGAAAGATCTTTGAGGCCTGACTCAAGTGTCCGGCATTCACATTCCGATAACTTCCCCTTCATGTAGTAGGAAATGTGGAGCTTTTTTGTGGCATTTTGCAGAGATGAGCTGACTATTGAGTTCACATCAACATAACTTTCAACACTTGCACTGCAGGCAGTATTATCAAACGAATTGAGGTAAAGCAGCTTTAGCTTATAAACCAGACTGTTAAGTAAAACCGCTGAGAACTTTCCGTAATTGGATTCCAGATACAGAAAGAGGTTTTTCAGATGCCATTCTTTGACACAAAAAATTTCAGAAGGGAGCGAGAGGGTTTCTTCATGAGTAAGCAGTCTGTACTCAGATGGGGCATGCATATATTCTGAAATGTAGTAGTTGCCAAGATGACAGAATTTTACGTAATTTTCTGATTTGATATGATAAGCAACGGAATCAAGAATTTTACCATAGAGCGGATCATTTGATCTGTAGAAATTAATAATTTCCTGACCAACAATCCTTGAAATCATTTTAGTAAGGAAGTATTTTGCCGTAGTATCATTATCAATGGATTCACGCCATTTTTCCACGGCATTTTTGATATAATAAAGCTCACCCTTTTCATCAAGTCTGAATATCTTGGCTACGGTGTCAACCGCAATATTGGCGATGGTCTCTTTGATGGCTGGGAGATGTCTGTATTTTTTGGAAAATGTGTTCCAGGTTATACTTAGCGCTATCTTATAGCAAACTTCTATGAGTTCTTTGGTGTGTCTTGACGAAGGATTTCGTAATGATTCAGTTAAAAGTTTAAGCATAACTAATTGGATATCGTTATGCTTATATTACTAAATTGATTTCATATATGCAAATGAAAATTGTATGTCATTCTGAAAACGATGGCGGTCAGATGTATTTTTTATAATCATGGATGATAAAACTAACAGATAAGAGCACTCAGGCTCCTCCTCCCCCCTCTCACCTCACCCTTTTCCCGTATTTCCAGATTTTTATCTGTTTCTGAAGGATATCAATATACTCAGGGGTGTCTGTATATGGCGGGGGGAGGATGCCGGCTTTAACGAGCGAATCACGGTCTGATCTGAATTGTCCCCAGATGGTGATAGTTGTATTTATGAGGTCTTTGTGAAGCTTCAGATCAAATCCGCAGTTTACAAGATAAGGTATATGGGAAATCTGAAATGTTATCAAATCCTCACCTGTGGTATATCCCATAACTAATGGAGGCAGATAGTCAGTGCTGACAACGTCATGATTAGGGTAATCTGTATCAGGAGCAAGGATAGTGAGGGGCAGATCAATATAATCAATGTCAAGCAGTCTGTACGGATCCGTTGATCTTATTTGCCCGGTCTTTAAAGGCAGCTCTGCCATATGAAGGAAGTTTTGATAGAATCCGTTGTCTCTCCTGGCAAAAAACAGCTCATACTTACCATCCGAATTATAGTCAAAGATACCCGCCTGGCAAACATGACCCGATGACCATAATGTTCCTCCCGTTTTTTTGCCGGTTTTGGCATCTAATGCATAAACGGCAGAGGGAAAAGTTGCATTATTGTGAATAAAGATATACAATTGTTTACTGTCATTAATCGTGACAGTGTCAATTATTTTGATGGAATACTCAACCGGTATCAATGGTTCTTTGACCGATTTTACAGTATCCGTGGCATAATAACTCCAGAGGATATCATCAGGAGCCCGCATGCAAACAAGCCCGGTTTTCCCCCGGTGTTCACCCTCTTTTATTTTTGCCTCACTTATTAAAACCTCATTCTTACCGTCTCCGTCAATATCTATGATCCTGCAGAACAGATTCATATGACTTAACCCCATCCTGACAGGGGCAGTGGAAACCTTTGCTTCAGCAGTCCAGATCACATTGCCAAACTTATTCTTAATTTTAACAATCCCCTCTCCGAACTCATAATCCACGGGATTTTTATCAGTTCTGTACGCAAGATAGAGACCCAGGGTAAAAATCAGCATTACCGTTATTGCGGCAGCAAAGGCGTTCCGTCTGAGAAACAGAGCAGCCCTCTTCGGTACAGATTTCCTCTTTATTGTTACAAAATAACGGCGCTGGGTAATTTCTCTGAGATCTTCAATCCCGGGTATTTTTAATTTTCTGAGAGGGAATTTTTTCTGCAGTTCACTCAATTCAGCTTTTGCTGTGTGCTCATCCTCAGGTGAGACTATAAAATAATCTGCATCCGAATAAAATGCGGCACGGGTTTTTAATATTGTACTTTTCTGCCCTATCGGTTTTATCTGCCCATTTTCATTTACCCCACCCGAAATGATCATTCTGGCGGCAGCACCGGCATCTGTGCTTTTGTTATACAGCCTGTTCAGTTCAAAGAACATTTCCAGGGCAAGAACAGCGCCGAAGGAATCTCCTGAATAATCCCCGATTGCCGAATTGAATGTCACGTAAACATCAAATTCTTTTTGCGGGACAGTAAAAATTCCCGATGAAAGAATCAGTGCATTCTCAAAGGAAGTTTTCACCTGAGCGCCCAGCACAGGATCCTGAGATCTGTAGGTGGGGTGGATTATAAACCTGGTCTCTTTATTTACCGGAATTATCTTTACTGATATGCTTTCAAGATGTGTAAGAGACTCTCCTCCTGCATCGGTATCAATCACAGGGAAAAGTAGTGCAGCCGCCTGTTCAGGGCCCGAAGTAACTTTACCCTGAAGGACATCATCAAGTCTGATTTTTTCTCTCCTGATCCGTTCAGTCTGATTTATCAGTTCCTGATTAACGTTGTGACTGCTGAATTTTTTCAGACTCTCAGCTGCTGTGAGAATTAGTCCGGTATGCCCGGGATCGTGCCCCGCAGCACCATACATCTTCAATGAATCAAGATATGGACCCTCATGTAATCTGAAGTTTGCCTCAAAAAATGCCTCATCCCCTGTATCGGAAAGCAGCATGATCATCCGTGAATAGTACAGCAGTAAAAATCCCTTTGATCCCCCTGAAGCCAGCAGTGTATCAATCGCAGAAGTTAATTCAATAATCTCTTTGTAGGAGCTTAGCCGGTTTTTCACTTATTCACCTTCAGCTTCCCCTCTTTCCTGAGCCTGTGATATTCCTGAAAACTGATCCATCTGCCCTCAGTGTAATACTGAATGCTTTCACGATATGCTTCAATATATTCCTTTGTGTCAGTATACGGCGGATTCAGTTTGCCGGCCGCAACCAGCGAATCGCGCAAAACCCGAAACTCATCACCGGGGTATAAAAATACTTCCCCGTTCCGGATATCAATCCAGAGATTAAATAATGTGTGAATTTTGTTACGCCTTATGGAAGTGCTGAAAGCGTAATTATAGTCTTTTGTCCTGTAAGTCGGAGGAAATACAATAGGGTATCGGTGATTGACTATCCGATCAAAATCATTCAACCCAAAGCTCATATATAAATCCGGCACAAAGAACTTCACGCCTCTCAGTTCATAGTTTCCCGATGAGACGAGCTGCCCGTCAGGAATGTCTTTATTGAGCAAAAAAGTCGTTATACGTTCAAGATCATTATTAGCGGCAACAACAAAAATTTTATGTGCCACATCGGTTTCTGTGATAATCTTCCCCCCCAAAAAGTGACCCGGACTCCAAAGTGTTCCTGCTATTTTTTGACCGGTAATCAGATCAATGGCAATTAATGCTGATGCATATGAAGCCACATTTACATTCATAACATAAGCTGTTTTCCGTCCCTCATTCTTTAAGATATCCATTATATAGCTTACATATACAGAC
>JABWCA010000253.1 GCA_013359345.1 Ignavibacteriaceae bacterium | reverse complement strand
AGGCGGCACTCTGTTCATTGATGAAGCTTATACCCTGTCAAGGGGAGGGTCAGACTTCGGGCAGGAAGCTATCGATACCTTACTAAAAAAAATGGAAGATCTGAAAGAAAACCTGATTGTAATTGCAGCCGGCTATACTGCTGAGATGAATGATTTCCTTTCCTCCAACCCGGGGTTGACGTCCAGGTTTACCAATAAAATCATTTTTGAAGATTATCTGCCTGAAGAATTATTTTCAATTGCAATGGACCTGTTAAATAAGAACGGTTATCTGCTTGAAATGTCCGCTGAAAACACTCTCAGAGAGCGGCTTCTTCAGGTGTATAATACAAGAGATAAAAATTTCGGTAATGCCAGGACGGTCAGAAACATAGTTTATGAAGCCATCGGGAAACAGGAAAACAGACTTTCAAAATTGCTGAACCCTGATAATCAGGCTTTAACAACCTTAATTGAAGATGATTTTCATTAAATCTGAACAACATTTTTAGAAAGGCAGACCCCAAAGTGTCAGATCTGCCTTTTTAAAACCATCCCCGAAAAATCAGGGGAGCCTGGGATAATCTTTGTATTTCGGTTTTCTCTTTTCGAGGTAGGCTTTTTTGCCTTCCTGACCTTCCTCTGTCATGTAATAGAGAAGGGTGGCATTTCCTGCCAGTTCCTGAATACCCTGCTGACCATCAAGTTCAGCATTGAAAGCTGATTTGAGCAGTCTGATTGCAAGCGGGCTTTTTTCAAGGATTTCCTCTGCCCACTGCACGCCTTCTGCTTCAAGCTCATCAACCGGAACAACTTTGTTGACAAGACCCATATCAAAAGCTTCCTGAGCGTTGTACTGTCTGCAAAGATACCAGATTTCACGGGCGCGTTTCTGACCCACGAGCCTTGCAAGGTAGCTTGCGCCAAAACCGCCGTCAAAGCTGCCCACTCTGGGACCTGTCTGACCAAACACCGCATTATCTGCCGCAATGGTGAGATCACAGACAACATGAAGCACATGTCCGCCGCCTATTGCATAACCCGCAACAAGCGCAATCACAACTTTAGGGATGCTTCTTATCATCTTCTGAAGATCAAGCACATTCAGCCTCGGCACACCGTCTCCGCCTATGTAACCTTTTTCTCCTCTTATTCTCTGATCACCGCCTGAACAGAATGCGTATTTGCCGTCGGCTGCGGGACCCGCACCGGTAAGGAGGATCACCCCGATCTTCTGATCTTCTCTTGCGTCAACAAACGCGTCAAACATTTCGGTAACGGTTTCGGGCCTGAATGCATTTCTGACTTCGGGACGGTTAATTGTTATCTTGGCAATACCGCCAAACTTTTCATATGTAATATCCTGATAGTCTTTTACTTTTATCCAGTTAAATGACATAAAATTCCTGTTTGCTTTCTCATTTGATGTTTTTATTTATAAACACTCTGATCGCCTCTGCAAGTTCAAAGGGTTTTTCCTGATGCACATTATGGCCGGCACCCTTAACTTCATACAGTTCTGAATTTCTGATAAGACCTGACATCCTTTTACTGATTGAAGCAAATTTTACATCCTCTTCACCGTAAACAATCATCGCCGGAGTTTCAATTCCGGGAAGCAGAGGCCAGAGGTCGGGCATTCTCCCTGTTGAAAAGTTTATAAGCCAGCTGCTGAGCACTTCAGCCGGGCAGTTAATTTTATTATTCGTGATCTCCCTGTATTTTTCCGCGGGCAGCCTTTTCAGTCCGGCAAACAGCGGATTCTCCATCCATTCATTTATGAATGCCTCTGTTCCCTTTGTAATAACTGCATCAGCAAGATTAAGGTCAGATTCAATTCTCGCCTGCCGTTCATCAGGGCTGCTTATGCCGGCGGTTCCGCTTACAAGAACCATGCCCGAAAATATTCCGGGATTATTCAGAGCAGTGACCAGCGCTGCCCTTGCCCCCATTGAATATCCGCCGATAATCTTTTTTCCGGGTATCCCTGATACCGTTTCTGATATCAGTTTACTTAACCCCTCAGCGGTATAAACTGAGTTATCTTCAGGGGCGGCTGATTCACCGCATCCGGGGAGATCCGGAAGGTAAATTCTGCATACATCCGTAAGGTCTTCTGCTGTCTCAAGCCAGTCGGCTGCCCTCCCTGTAAATCCGTGCAGAAGGATGAGTGCCGGAAGCCACGTGGCTTCAGGGTTTAACTGAATCACGTTCAGTTTATTCGACATACCATCTGATTGAATAAATTACATTGAGAAGGAGCCTGCCAACTTCATCCAAAGTTTCAATCCCGATATTTTCCATAGTATCGCTGTTGGTGTGCCAGTATTTTCTTCTTTCTTCTGTGACCTGATGCCCTACAAGGTCAGCATCAATAATGTTGATTGTCTTCAGTCCCGCCTGATTCAGCGGCACATGATCATCATAAATCTCCTTGCCGCGCTCATTGCTGAAGCGTTTGAGTCCCAATCTGGCAGACGTGCTCCAGAAAAGATCAACAACTTCGGGCGCAAAATTAAGCGAGGTTCCCTCCTTCTTGAACACAGCTTCCTTATCACCAACGAGATCAAGAAGCACCCCGAATATATACCGGCTTTTAACATCAGTATTTGCGGCAAAATATTTTGAGCCGAGGCAGAACATCACAAAATCATCGTTTTTTGCGTAGTCCTCCCCGTCAAACAGGACAATGTCAACGCCGTAGCCGGGATTATTCACACTCAGTACCCTGACAACCTCAAGTAAGACACCCACACCGCTGGCGCCGTCATTTGCACCCATGATCGGCTTTTTAGCAAGTACTGAATCTTTCTCCATATCTGATCGGGGTCTTGTATCCCAGTGGGCGCAGAGCAGGATTCTTTTTGCTGAGTCAGGATTGATTTTTGCAATTATGTTTGTCAGGCTGAGAACTTCTCCGTCATAACCGTTGTATGTGAAATTCTGCTCAATAACCGTATCTGTAACTTCTCTCAGGAACTGCACAAAATACTGACGGGCAGCTCTGTGTGCTTCACTTCCCGGAACCCTGGGACCAAAATCAACCTGCCTCCGGATCAGTGCAAGTGCTGAATCAGCATGAAATTTTGGTATAACCGGATTGTCTTTAACAATATATTTTACTTTTTTCTCAGCCGGTTCTTCATTTTTTTCACCGCAGCCTGATAAAAGTAAGAGAACGGGGATTGTGATCAGTAAATAAATTTTCAGTTTCATCAGCGTAATAAACCTTTAATATGTGCTATTACCGATTCTGATAGTGCACTCAAATTGTATCCCCCTTCAAGTACCGAAACCACGGGGATACCAGCCTGAACAGCATATTCTTTCAGAATCTTTGTTAATTCAAAATAGTCATTTGTTTCAAGAGCCATGTTTGCCAGAGGATCAGATTTGTGCGCATCAAACCCGGCAGAAATGAAAAGCATTGACGGCGAGAATTCTTTGAGGGCAGGAATAATTTCGGATTCAAAAATTCCGCGGTACCTTTCGCCTGCTGTTCCGGCGGGAAGCGGGAAGTTTAGTGTAAAACCTTTCCCCTCTCCGTAACCTGTTTCATGCTTTTTGCCTTTATAAGGGTAGAGCGGATCCTGATGGAGCGATATGAAAAGCACATCATTCCGCGAGTAGAAAATGTCCTGCGTGCCGTTGCCATGATGGACATCAAAATCAATTATAGCGGCACGTTTACCTGGATTGTGCTCAGTGTACCATGCGGCGCCAACGGCAATATTATCAAAAAGACAGAATCCCATGGGAGTGTCTCTTTCAGCGTGATGCCCGGGTGGTCTTACACAGCAGAACGCGGCATCATATTCACCGTCAGATAAAATTTTCACGGCCTTAATCACCGCACCCGATGCAAACATTGCAACTTCAAAACTCTCTTCATTTGCGTATGTATCGGGGTCAAGCTGCGTGTATGAATTACCTTCAGTACTCTGCACCATCTCAAAATGGTCAGATGAGTGCACCCTGAGAATATCATTCCTCTCCGCTTTTTCGGGAGGAGTCATTATTATTGATCCCGCAAGGTCTGAAGAGTTCAATGCGTCCAGAATAGCCGGAATTCTTTCGGGCCGTTCAGGATGGCTGTAACGTGAAACGTGCCTCAGGAAGATCTCATCACAGATAAAAGGGATCTTTTTCAACTCAATAGCCCGTGATTATTTCGCAGATTCTGTCAATGTAAGACCGTGCTGTATTTGTTCTGACAACAAAATTCTCAAGGATAACAGAAAATGCAAGAGTTTTACCGGAGAGTGTTGTGGTGTAACCTGAAAGAGAAACCACTCCCGAAAGCGTTCCTGTCTTGGCTTTGACTCTCTGATAAGCAATTGTGTTTGTCATCCTGCTTCTGAGAGTGCCGTCAACACCTGCAATCGGGAAACTGTTCAGCAGTCTGGGGTAAAGTGACGGTTTGGAGTAATAGTAATATTTAAGAATGGCAGTCAGCAGTTCTGCAGTAACGAGGTTGTATCTCGATACTCCTGAGCCATCTGAGATATAATAATTTGCGGGGTTCATACCCGTAAGGATAATCAGGCTGTCAATATATTTTTTGCCGTCAGAAAAACTGATGCCGGATTTCTTCGTTTTTCCTCCCATTGCAATAAGCAGCATCTCTGCGTTTATATTAGCCGAAACTTTATTCAGATCATCAATCACTTCAATCAGGGGGCGGCTAACACCCGTCAGATAAACGGCATCTTCAGGCAGAGGTCTGATTGCAGGATCACCCGCAACTTTTATTCCCGCCTTTTCAAGCCTGGCTTTGAAAATATGAAGGAACACAATTTCCGGTTCCCTGAAGTTTATATTGTAAGAAGCCGCGTAACCGGGCTGAATATCTCCGCTTATGAAAACGTCATTGCTGAATTTCACATAATTGCGTGTAACAGCCAGATCATTAACCGGGTAAGGCACTGAACGCGCCTTATTCACAACCGTGAAATAAGGTGTCTCGGGGAAAAGTTTCACTGAAGGTGTGTCACCTGCCACACCGCCTGTTATGGTAACATTCAGGGTGTTTTTATTAATAGTCAGCGGCGAAAGATAAGGAGCATCTGTTGAAGGATCATCATCCCACATCCATCCCTGACCCCAGTACATTGAGTCCATGAGTGAAATATCTCCACAGAGGGCTCCCTTAATCTCTTTAACTCCTTTTTTTGCAAGCTCGCTGATGGCAGCGTCAAGGTCCGAAGCCTTGAAGAGAGGATCTCCGGCACCTTTTACAAAAAGATCCCCTTCCAGAATTCCGTTTTTAATTTCACCTGTGTAATAAAAGGGGGTGACAAATTTATAATTCTCACCAAGATAAATCAGGGCGGCCGATGAGGTAATAACCTTCATATTGGATGCCGGGGTGAGCAGAAGTTTATCGTTTCTGCGGTAAAGCTCAGTGTTGCCGGTGAGATCATACACTTTCACAGCACCAATGCAGCTTTCAAAAAAGGGGTCTGAGAGTACCTGGTCTATCTGTGATTTAAGCAGGGCTGCTTTATCCTGCGCTTTAATCTGTAAAAAGGAGAAAAGCAGAACAGCGGATATGACAAACAGTTTAAATTTCATCTTGTTATTTCAGTCTATTTGAGTAAAAGGATGGATATATGGCTTCAAAAATATGGAAAAATCACATAATAAT
>JABWCA010000026.1 GCA_013359345.1 Ignavibacteriaceae bacterium | reverse complement strand
CAGCTCCAAAATATTCTGAAACCCTCTTCCCTGCTTCAAGCTCTATTCTGTGTCTCTGACCGTAATCAAAGCTGAGTGCGTAAATTTCATAACCTTTGCTTTTTGCAATAGCCATTACCGTTGTTGAATCAAGGCCTCCGCTTGTCAGAACGATGCACTTTTTTTTCATTTTTTTCCGTATTATATCTATTTATTATAATTTACTTGTTTGATTGAAAATATTTCAAAAGATAAAAATGTCAGTTGTAAATATACGTGAATCCGATTTCAGAATACTTATTGTTGATGATGTTCAGGCAAATATACAGGTAATAGGCAATATCCTTCTCACCCAAAAGTACAATATCACATTCGCTAATAACGGTGAAGACGCAATTAAAACAGCAGAAAAAGTCCATCTTGATCTTATACTGCTTGATGTCATGATGCCGGGAATTAATGGATATGAAACCTGCAGGAGGCTTAAGGAATCAGAGAAAGCCAAAGATGTTCCTGTGATTTTCATGACTGCCCTCTCAGAGGTGACAGATAAACTTGAAGGATTCAGAGCAGGAGCGGTTGATTACATTACAAAGCCGTTTGAATCAGAAGAAGTGCTTGCCAGAGTACGAACCCAGCTCACCATTAATAAATTAAGGCAGGATCTTGAACTCAGGGTAAAGGAACTTGAAAAATCAAACAAGCTGATCAGAAGGATTTTCGGGACATACCTTTCCGATGAGATAGTCAACTCAATTCTTGAAACTCCCGATCTTGTAACACCCGGCGGAGAGAGCAGAGTCATCACCATTTTGTGCGCTGATCTCAGGGGCTTTTCTGTGATTTCAGATTCACTTGCTCCTGCATCAGTTCTTGATATCATTAACAAATTTTTTGCGGCCATGACAGATGTTATCCGGAAATATAACGGTACAATTGATGAACTGATGGGTGATGCCATACTTGCATTATTTGGTGCTCCCCTTCCCTCAGAAGATCATGCCGATTCAGCTTTGAAATGCGCCGTTGAAATGCAGATCCTTATGAATGATGTAAACAGGGAGCTTCATGAAGCAGGGTTGCCGATGCTCCGGGTTGGGATCGGGATTCACAGCGGTGAGGTGATTGTGGGTAACATAGGTTCTCAGAAGCGGATGAAATACGGTGTTGTTGGCAGAAACGCAAATCTTGCTTTCAGGATTGAATCTTACACCGTTGGCGGCCAGGTTCTTATTTCTGAAGATACTTATAATCTGCTGAGCTGTAAGGCCATGATTAAAAACAGTTTCAAGGTTAACCCCAAGGGAGTGAAAAAGCCGGTCAGATTGTATGATGTTTCGGGAATTGAAGGTTCAGGAGTGATACCGGGCGGCTTTGATTCTGCTGCATTCAAAGCACCCGCCGAAAAAACCTCGGTTGAATATATAATACTCGACGAAAAATCAGCAGACCAGAACCCGGTTAAGACTGAACTGCTGAAGTATTCAGAAGACGGGATAATAATTCCTTACACAGATTCCGTTAAAATGTTTGATAATCTGAAGATGCATTTCCTGCTGAGCGGAGAGACTGATACCGGCGATATCTACGGAAAGGTAACAATGGTAAATCCGGATGAAGGCATAACGGTTGTATTCACATCAGAAAGCTCCGGTGTAATTAAAAGAATAATATGAAAATGACCCGATTAAAAATAACAGTTAAGACAGCCTTGCTCATACTACTGATTATGCTCCCGTTAAAAGGGCAGATCAATCAGGAGGAACTGCTTGAAAAATTCAAGAATATGACCCTCGAAGAGATTCTTTCTGAGGAAGTATCAATTGCCTCTCATGCTCCCACTCCTGTTCGTGAGGCTCCGGGTATTATAACGGTAATAAAACGTGACGATATAGTTAATTCGGGAGCACGCGATCTTGAAGATCTGCTTAACCTCCTTGTCCCGGGTTTTAACTTTCTCACCTCAGAGTACGGAGCCGTTGGGGCAAGTGTGAGGGGTATCTGGGCCTATGAAGGAAAATTTCTGCTCCTGATTGACGGAACAGAGATGAATGAAGAAGGCTATTCATCGGTGATTTTCGGCAATCATTTTCTTCTTGAGAATATTGAAAGGATAGAAATTATCAGGGGTCCGGGATCTGTAATGTACGGCGGTTATGCAGGACTCGGAGTTATCAATATCATCACAAAATCTGCCGATAATATCAGGAATACTTACGCCGGCTTCCTGTACGGACAGTTCCTTAAAAAATATTCACAGAGAAATGTGTTCTGGGGAATTGCGCGTAAATATGAAGAGCTTGATTTCAGTTTCACAGGCTATTTTGGTGAGGGTATTCTTGGCGAGGGTGATTTTCATCCATATCTGAGCCCCGACAGCACGATTAACTCAAACACGGCGCATACTGATCCGCTAAATCTGAACCTGAAGCTCAATTATAAAAACCTGAGCATCACAGGCATCTATGACAGATATAAAATGAACAGTGAGTTTCCGGTCAGCTTTGATAATTTTTCACTCTCTGCCCGTCAGAAAATGGACATTACAGATGAACTTTCACTTCTTTTAAGGCTTAATTTCAATTATCAGATTCCCTGGAAACTTAAACACACGGGTCAGCTGCTTACAGAAAACCGGGTGATTGACACTTCATTTGCCAACAATAAGATTTTCAGAAGGTTTAATCCTTCGCTTACCATTAATTACAATCTGAACAACAAACTTATTCTGACCGGCGGCTTTGAAAAAAGATGGTCTAAAGTGACGGCCTCGCCTGTTAATGGCTATTACGAACTCCCCCTTCTTAATCCCGAAACTCCTGATCTTGCAACAGATATTCTGTATGCCCAGGTATTTGCGAACATTGAGAATGTGAATCTGACAGTAGGAGGAAGATTTGAGGATTCGGATAAATTCGGGAAATCATTTGTTCCGAGAATTGCGGTGACCAAAGTATTTGGCAATCTTAACCTTAAAGCAATGTTTTCACAGTCATACCGGACACCAAGCGGAAGGTATTACAGCACAAAGCTCAAACCGGAGCGTGGCTTTAATTATGAGTTTGAAGCGGGATATCAGTTTGGAGCGAGTTCATTTATCACTGTTAATTACTTCAACTTCTTTTACAGGAATCTTATTGTAATCAGCAGGGATTCACTTCTTCAGGATTCAAAATACATTAATTCAGAGAAGCTGGGCTCAAGAGGTGTTGAAATTGAATACCGCCGGGATTCAAAACTGCTTGATGTAAGATTTAATCTCGGTTTTTATGACATCTATGAGAATCCGGGACAATTGTATGCGGTTCCTGAGGAAACGGGAATGACCCTCGGCAACCCGAAATACAAGATCAATCTCCTGTTTTATTACAGGCCTTTCAATGATATAACTGTATCCCCCGGAATCACATATATGGGTAAAAGATACGGCTACGTTTCGGGTATAATTGATATGAATAATCCTTTTACTGTTCAGGAGAATGTACTCAAAACATTTAATGCTGATTTTATTCTTAATTTTACCGTAAATGTTGAAAACTTCCTCACTGACGGGCTGAATCTTACCGCCGGAATCAGAAATGTCCTGAACAGGGACACATGGTATATTCAGGCGTTTCCCGGGTATCTTGCACCCGTGCCGGCAGAAACTTTCAATGCTTTTATAAGATTAAACTATGAATGGTTCTGGGACTGATATTATGCAATTAATCTTATTAAAACTTTTACTGATTTCCGTTCTGATTATTTCAGCAGGCACTGTACACGCCCAGAACAATACCTATCTCAAACCTGAGCTCCAGGTGATTCTTTTTCAGAAGATTTTCAAGTATATGAATTCCGTTGAGCAAAATAAAAAGCCAAAAATACTTGTTATCTATCAGCAGGGCACCACCGGGTTGAAGGAAACAATCAATGCTTTCCGGGATGAAGGTTTCACGGCTAATTCAACCGACAAATCTGAATTTGAATCGGTGATCACCAACTATCAGATGCTGTATCTTATGCCGGGTGTCTCGCTGGGCAACAAAAAAGAGATCCCGGCAAAAAACAAGGTTTTAACCATCACCGGAGATCCCTATCTGGTTGCCGCAGGTGATGCAGCGGTGGGAGTCGGCATAGAAAACAGCAAACCGGCTATTTATCTTAATCTCTCCACGGTCAAGGCACAGAACCACGAAGTATCTACTGATTTGATCAACCTGGCAAAAATTTACAGGTAAGCGGTGATGAAAACAAAAAAAGAACCGGATCATAAGACAGTTTCCAAATTCAGAAGTGTGTACTTTAAGCTTTCAATTCTGATAGCGATTCTCACCACAATAATCTCCATACTGATCATAATTGGCGTACAGGCAATTTTTGCCCGAAACGGAATTGAGCAGGAAGCAAAGAACCTTCATAATCTGGCAAGAGCCGCATCATTAAGTATAAGGGCGGCGATAGATTTCGGACTGTACGATGAAGCGGGACACTCCCTTGAATCCTTTCTTGAGGGACGCAGTGTTAATTATCTTATTCTTACAGATGCTGAAGGAAAGATTATATATGCCAAAAACAGGGACAATGCCAACAGGGACAAATATACTGATGTTGCCGAGGATTATAAACTTTCTGAAGGCTGGCGCTCTGTAAAAATTGTGCAGTCAATAAAAATGGATGACCGTGAAATAGGGAAAATTTACGTTTCTTCAAGTCTTGAATCGCTCTATGAGGAAATACAGCAGTTCAAAATGAGAGCATTTCTGGTTTTCGGGGTGGTGTTCTTTTTAGGAATTGCCGGTGCTTTTGTAATAGGGAGATTCATAACCAAACCCATCAACTCAATAGTTTCTGATATCAGGAAAATTTCAAAGGGTGATCTCAGCATCAGAAGTGAGATTAAAACCAAAGATGAAATCGGATACCTTTCTGAATCCTTTAACCTGATGGTTGAATCACTTCAGTTTGCACTCAGTGAGCTGGCTGAAAACAATAACCGTCTGCAGAATGAAATATCGGTGAGAGAAAAAGCTGAAGGAGAACTCAAAAAGCTTTCAAAGGCCATAATTCAGAGTCCCGTATCAATCACGATAACAAACATAAACAAGATTATTGAGTATGTAAATCCCCGTTTTCTGGAGATAAACAGAATCAAGTACGGTGACATTGTCGGGAAGAAATCGAAATTTTTTGAGGAAAGTGAGCGGAACCCCGAAAAATATAATCACCTTTGGGATACGATTCTTCATGGCAATATGTGGAGAGGTGAACTTTCAACAGGTTTTGATGACGGCGGAGTTATATGGGAATCAGTAACCATCTCAGCACTCAGAGATGAGAACGGCAACATCACCCACTTCATCACGGTCAAAGAAGATATAACCGAAAGAAAGCTCCTTGAAGAGACGCGAAAAAAATATGAATTCATAGTGAACACTTCCCATGAATTCATGCTCCTGATTAACAGCAGGTATCAGTTTGAAGCGGTTAACAACTCATTTCTCAACACTTTCTGCCTGAACCGTGATGATGTAATCGGGAAACCCCTTTCTGATATAACAGGGAAAGAGATCTTTGAGGCCAAAATTAAGGATAATCTTGATATGGCTTTCAGGGGCGACATAATTACCACCATCGATAATTTTGACTACACGGGATTACGTGAAAAGCATATAAAAACCACATTTTATCCTTTCCATGACGGAGAAAAAATCACTCACGTTGCCGCTCTGATGAGAGATGTAACCAAGGAAATTCTTGCCGAGATTCAGATAAAAGAAAGCGAGCAGCTTTACCGCGAACTTGTTTCAAGACTCCCCGATCTGGTCATAGTGCACAAAAATAACCGGGTGCTTTTTGCCAATAAAGCCGTAACAGAACTTCTGGGATATGAAACAGAAGATGTAATGAACAGAGACCTCACAGAATTTATTGTTGAGGAACAGAGAGATCTCGTTAAGGGCAATATCATGAAGCGTTTTGCCGGAGAGGAGGTTCCGAGATACCAGATTCAGCTGATCACAAAAGAAAACAACAGAGTGTTCGGCGAAGTGAGGGGCTCACTCATCACCTATAAACGTGAACCTGCATCGCTCAGCGTTATCATTAACGTCACCGACCGGATCAAGTATGAGGAAGAGCTCCGGAAACTTAATGAGGACCTTGAAAAACGCATTCAGGAAAGAACAGCCGAGCTTCAGAATGTTGTTGATCTTCTTAAAAAGGAAATTAACGAAAGGTTTGCCGCTCAGGAAAAACTCAGCAGATCGGAAGAAAAGTTCAGGGCTCTTGCGGAGTATTCAAATGATGCCATCTTCAGATTCAATTCTGAATTTGAAATTCTTTATGCAAATAAATCAACTGTAAAGATAACAGACCTGACGCCGGATGAGGTAACGGGAAAAATAATAACCGGGCTTAATGTATCCGGTATTATCAGGGAGAAAGTTAAAGAGTCGGTCAATTTTGTGATAGAAACGGGAGCTGCAAAAAGAGTTGAATTTGAGATACCGGGTAAAGGCTGGTATGATCTCATTACTTCCCCTGAATTCCATCAGGAAGGTGTGAAAACCGTGCTTGCTTCCGCGCGTGATATTACGGCAATCAAGGAAAATGAGACCGCACTTATTCAGGCAAAGGAGAATGCTCTTGAGGCATCAAGGCTGAAATCAGAATTTCTTGCCAATATGAGCCATGAGATAAGAACTCCCATGAATGCAATTATCGGTTTTGCTGATCTGCTTGCCAACACGGGCATGGATGATAAACAGAAATCTTACCTGAAGAATATCAAAGGAGGCGGAAAAAGTCTTTTGACCCTGATAAATGATATTCTCGATCTGTCAAAAATTGAAGCAGGAAAGCTTGATCTCAATCCGGAGCCAATCAACCTTTACAAATTCGTTTCTGAGATCAAAAACATTTTCAGTCTTAAGATTGAGGAAAAAGGACTTCAGTTCAGGATTTCGATTGATGAGGATATACCAGAATCAATACTCATAGATGAAATACGACTCAGACAGATCCTCTTTAATCTGATAGGCAACTCGGTTAAGTTTACAGACCGGGGATTCATTGAACTGGGCGTGAAAAAGCTGTTCAAGGATGATGAAAGAAGCAAACTTGATCTCACATTTATAGTCCGCGACAGTGGTATCGGCATCCCCTCAGAATCGATATCCGAGATATTTGAAACCTTTAAGCAGCACAAACTTCATGATTCCAAAAAATACGGAGGCACGGGACTCGGGCTTGCCATCACGAAACGTCTGGTTGAAATGATGAGGGGTGAAATATCAGTTTCAAGCGATTATGGTCAGGGAACCGAATTCAGGATCTTACTGCGCGATATCAACACAGCGACCAGAAAGCCTGTTAATTTCATTCATGATGAATTTCAGCTGGAAAGATACAGATTTGATAATCAGAAAGTGCTCATTGTTGATGATGTAAGAACCAACCGTGAGCTTATTGCTGAAATCTTAACGCGGGTGAATCTTATAACAGATGAAGCATCTAACGGTAAGGAAGCGATTGAAAAACTGGAATCATTCTTGCCGGATATGATAATCATGGACGTAAGAATGCCTGAAATGGACGGATACACTGCTGCCGGAATAATCAAAAATTCCGGGAATCCGGTTCCAATACTTGCAATTACGGCGTCTGTTATGCGTGAGGATGAGATTCATCTCAAGAAGGCGAGCTTTGACGATTATCTGCTCAAACCGATCCGAATTAATGATCTGCTTGAAAAGCTGCGGAAATTTCTGGGTGAGCAGCAGACTGCTCCCTCCCCTGCTGTTGAAAAATCAGATACAGACCTCACAGCCGGCAGCAGTAAGATTTATGACGCGGATGAACTGATGGAAATAAAGGAAATTATCAGCACGAAACTGATTCCTTTGTATGAAGAGGCAAAAACAGGTTATTTTATAGTCGAAGTTCGTAATTTTGCGGCAGCAGTTCTTGATTTTTCATCAAAGTATGGTATGCAAAGCCTGGCAAACCTCAGTCTGGATTTAAATGATGCAGCCGGGAATTTTGAATCTGAAAGGATGATTAAAATCACCGGGGAGATTCACGATAAACTTTCAGATATATTAAATCCGGAAAGCGGCGCCGGTGAATAACGCGGCCGGAATATTTCTCACGCAGGCTGAATTTCATCATACCTACGTATGCAGGATGATTGCAGATTTATCCTGTGATGAACTGAATTTCAGCAATAATGTTATTAAAAATAACGCCGTAAGCATAATTTCGCATCTGCTGAATGCAAGACTGAAACTTCTGGAACTGGCAGGCCATAAGGCTGAAGGAATTTCTGTACTGGGCGGTGCGGCGCTGGTGAGCAGGGTTTTCACACCACAGGAATGCGAATTAGTTTCGGCAGCATGGTACAGGGTCCATGATGTGCTGACTGATGTTTTAAGCACCCTGACCGAAGAGATTTTTACAGAGAGCTGCACTTTTGAGGTGCCCTTTAGTGATAAATCACTCCGCGGAGTTTTTGCCGCATATATGACCCATGAGGCTTATCACTGCGGACAGTTGGGAATGATATATTCCTTTGCCGGTAAAGGCAGATTAATGAGTGTTTAACCAATAAATGAGAGTAAAATGAAAAAGATTATTTTTCTGGTCTTTCTGTGCGCATTTCTTACAGTAAATGCCCAGAAGAAGAACCCCGAAATAACAGTTGACGAACTTAAGGAAATGGTGGGATATCTGGCTGATGATAAACTTGAAGGAAGACTGCCTGGAAGCGGAAATGACATTAAAGCCGCAGAATATCTGATTATGAATATCAGGGGAACCAATGTTAAACTGCTTGGCGAAAACGGACTGCAGTATTTTGATGTCATTACCGGCACGGATTTCGGAAAAAATAATGCACTTTCAATCAACGGTAAAAATCTCGGTTTCGGAAAAGACTTCACTACAATGCAGTTATCTTCTTCAGGCACAGTGAAGGGCAGTATCGTTTTTGCAGGCTATGGCTTTAACATTAACACGCCGGAGCTTAAGTGGAATGACTATGACGGGCTTGATGTAAAAGGCAAAATAGTCATGATTCTGAGGGGTGCTCCCAAAGATGAAAGCATGAAAGCGACGTATGACACATATTCCCCTCTCCGGAAAAAGATCATCACCGCGAGGGATGCCGGCGCGGCCGCTGTAATCTTTGTTAACGGCGAAGATTTTGATGCCGCAGATAATCTCGCGGAACTCAATAAATCAGGCAGAGAACCCGATGCAGGAATTCCGGCCGTTCAGATAAAAAGAAATATTGCCGGTGAAATACTTAAGAAGGCAGTTACATCATATGAGAAAGAATTTGCCGCCTCAAAAAAGCCTGCGAGCTTCAATACCGGCTCTGAAGCCGAGATAACCGCATCAATAGAAATCATCAAAAAACGCACCGCCAATGTTATTGCGGTTGTTGAAGGAACCGACCCTGTTCTGAAAAATGAATATGTGCTGGTAGGCGCCCACTACGATCACCTCGGTTACGGCGGAATGGGCAGCGGAAGCAGAAGACCCGATACCGTTGCAATTCATAACGGTGCCGATGACAATGCTTCAGGATCTGCAGCAATAGCTGAAATAATCGAAAAGATTGCTGAAAAACCATTCAAAAGAAGTGTTATTTATATGGCTTTCGGCGCAGAAGAAATGGGTCTGCTTGGCTCAAAGTATTTCACGGATAATCCGGTTCAGGAACTCAATAAAATCAAATTCATGATAAACCTTGATATGGTTGGCAGACTCGGAGAAGATAAGGTTTTCACAATTGGCGGTATCGGCACTTCCCCTGATCTTAAATCAATTGTTGAAACTCTTGTTCCCAAATACGGTTTTAAGCCCACACTTTCCCAGGAAGGCTACGGTCCGTCTGATCATGCATCATTTTATGCAAAAAATATTCCTGTAATGTTTTTATTCACCGGGGTGCATGAAGATTATCACACACCTGCCGACGATGCTGATAAAATTAATTATGAGGGACAAAAAGAGATTGCAGACTTTGCTTATGATGTGCTGAATGATGTTGCCAACAGAGATAATTTCCTGCAGTTCACAGAGGCCGGCCCGAAAGAGAGACCCCAGTCATCAGGTTACAAAGTTTCACTCGGTATAATGCCTGATATGTCAAGTTCAGATATCAAGGGTGTCAGAGCTGAGGCTGTGATTCCGGGTAAGCCTGCAGAAAAGGGCGGCATGAAAAAAGGTGACATTATAGTTGCTCTTAACGGCAAACCCGTAACAAATCTTTATGAATATATGGACCGGTTAAATGAACTCAAAAAGGGTGATGTTGTAAAAGTTGACGTTCAGCGGGACGGAGCAACAATCACGCTTGAAATAACACTCTAAGTTATTTTGTTATATAAGATAAAGGGGCCCGCATGGGTCCTTTTTTTTTGCAGAAAAACCTCAATCCACAAGTTATCCACATTTTTTCATCCCCGGTTTCAAGAAATTAATTCCCGCCGGATTTTTAACCTCATAAATCCGGAATTTTATATCAACAAGTTATTCACAAGTTATTGGAATGTTATCCACACATTTTCAACTTTGAAGCGGCAATTTGTGGATAACTCAAAAAAGCAAGCATATTAAATTTTATTTCAGACAGCTCAGGCTCTTGACTTTGAACAAATTGCACAAACAATCGGGAACCCTTTATCCACAGTCCGGAAAATGCTTCAGGATTTTTCCATTTTGTTTCTGATAGCGGGATCAATTAAAGAAATAAATGCATGACTGTCTGTAACTTTATTTAATTCAGACTGTTATGAAGTTCAGCCTATAATATATTTTAAGTCATGCGGCGGAAGTTATGATTTATTCATAAAAGTTGTTACTTTTGAAAGAACGGCGCGATTTACGAAGAAATCAGGCAGGTATATTAAGAACAAGTCGAAGTTTTTTCTTAAATTTAGTAGCAACTTTTACTCTTTAATCTTAATAAACTTTAAGTCTCCGATATTCATAAAACTATCTCCGCAGGATTGTATTGAGCAATACGTCTGAAAGCAGTTCATTCTCGCATCTTAAAATTGAAGAAATTCAGAAGAAATTTAATCTCTCTGAATATCCGAACGTTTTTCTTGACAGAAAAATTAATCTTAATAAGACTGACTATAAAATAATCCGTCAGTTGTTTAAGGATGAATCTGTTCCGGAAGGGTTCTATTTTGAAATTCAGGACCCCGACGACAAAAAATACATACTGAAACTTTACTTTAAGTACAACAGTCATGATGAGGAGCCAAAACCATCTGTTCTTAATGTTCTTAAGGAGACTGAACATCCCAATCTTCTGAAACTGGCAGATTTCGGGTCGGGTATAAAAAAATATCAGTACAGATACTGCTTTGAGATATACGAATATGAGGAGTTAATGCCTCTTTCACTCGTTCCGGGAATCACAATTGATTTTATAATTGACGAGATCCTGTATAACACATTTTTCTGCCTTGATACACTGCGCACACAGGATATACTTTTCCTTCAGATAAGACCGTCAGACATTTTCCTGGGGCAGAGTGAAGGAAAAAGAGTTGTTAAAATTGCTCCTTACTACTCCGCGATACTGAAATCCAAATTCCCCGTCATAAATCCGGTCTCAAGAAACACTTCCGGTCTCACTGATTTTTATCTTCCTCCCGAAGTTATAAACGGCAAGTATTTTGAAAAATCGGAACTTTATTCGCTTGGTCTTTCTATGCTTACCTCTCTTGACCAGACTTTGTTTAATGAAGAATTCATGGAGCTCCTCAGGGCAAGTGAAAAGCTGGATTTCGGTGATGTTCTCTCAGGTGTGAGCAACAAAAAAATCGCCTCATTTCTGAACGGTGTGATAAACCATAAAGTTGAGGAGAGATGGGGATTTGAAGAATGCAGGCAATGGCTTTCCGGTGAAAAATATATCACACAGGGCAGTAAGAAAAAGGAAGTTTTCACACTTCGGGTGCTTGATAAAGAACTCAACACAATAAATGATCTTCATAATTTCATCTCATCTGTCTCCAACTGGAGCTTTTATCTTATTGATAACGTTCAGAATTACGAAGTTCTCCTTGCATGGCTGACCGAGCAGTTCAATGATGATTTCAGGCAGGAATTTGTCTATTATCTTAATGATATGTCAACATTCGGGAAGCCGTATCTCGGAAGTGCGGTGAAACGGTTCCTTAAGCCCGACTTCCCTATCCAGCTTCTTGACCAGGTGTTTGATATAACAGACACTGATAAAATTAACAAGACCATCTCAGATTACTTCAGGCTGCTTGAAAAGAATATAACCAATCTGAGCCTTCAGGATATCCGATTCTCTATCTTTGAATTATGCTATACGTTCAGTTCAATAATCTCAAAGCTTAAGGGGACACAGAAATCAGCACTCTATGATGTTTATACTGAGATCTATAATGCACTCTCCCTGAAAGAAAATGAGTTCGGGTATGTCTCAACACCATATTTCAAGGAACTGAATTACGAAAACTTTGTAACGTTATTTTACATCTTCATTAAAGACAGAGGATTTCCTGTTTCATCTGAACTGCAGCACCATGATATCAGGGATGTCGCTTTCTTTTTTGCCTATAATCCTCACAAATATGATGATGCATATCATAAGCAGGAGCTTAATAAATTTCTTGCGAAGAAAAACAAGGATTCACTGATCGGGCTGCCGGTTAACGAATTCCTTCTTGAAGTGTTTAAAAAAGAGACAGATGTCAGGATCAAGATCAGAGATATCAAATCACTCCCTCTCAATAAATATGAGATAGAATTTCACACGTACATCTCTCTAAACACATTCTTCAGGGCGAACAACGTTGAGCTTTCTGTTGATACCGGAAGAGAGAAAGTCCATAAGATCTCATTCAGAAAGTTTTTTGCGGGCAAGGCCGGATTCATTAAGAAGAAATTTTACAACTATGTACTGAAGAGTACCAGCCTTGATGCCGAAAAACTGAACAAAAATGACCTTGAACAGATCAGGGAGGTTATGGCAGGCACCCTGCGTGAGAGTATTGAAATTAAGCGCCTGATTGCCCCCTTCATTATCTTTTCTGCAGTTACTTTCGGAATTATTTTTTATCTGACCAGATATCAGTTTAATCTATTTACCGACTGGCTGCTTGCTCCTGATTTTATCCTGATCTATTACAACATTATGCCTGCCCTCGTTCTCGGAGCTTTATTCTCACAGATATTTGTCTGGATCAAAAAAATAAGGGGTGTATCATTAACTCTCCTGATTATTTTCCTGACTCTGTTAATATCAGGGGGATACCGGGCATACTCACTCTATACTTATGACAAAGAAGTTAAAAAGGTAAGAGAAGATATTTTTGTCAAATACTTCATTATTCCCAGAACGGTTGAGCCGATTATATCTCTTGAACCCGATTTTCTCGTAACATCAATGGATAATGATCTTAAGTTTCTTGAAGAGTTCAGCCGTCCGATGATTAAGTATGGCAAAAGGAACAATGTTTTTACACTTAAATCGGAAACGCCCCTCATATCAATACGGAGATTCAAGAACACTAACGGACTTGATGCTGCTGAAATAAAAAAGGCAGATAACGTGAGAACCGATAACACAAACATGCAGGATTTTATCATCTCATCTCCTTTTGCAGGCACAGAACAATATTTTTACCAGAGTTACTATAAATTTAATTTCTCCGCTAAAAATATCACTTTTACTCCCAATGCCTCAGGAACTCCTGATTACATTGGGATCAGCTTTAACAGATACGCCATTATGTTTAATAATGAGCATCTGAAGGTGATAAAGCGGAAAGATTCAGCAGGACAGCAGTATTACGGTGCGGTTAAATCTGACAATCCCCAGATTGACTATACTGGTGAAGTTGAATCGGCAGGGTTTGATATTAAACCGGCGGCGAATGCACAAACCCTTTACCCGGGCGAAATTGTCTATACAACAGATATGCCCAAATCTGACAGGATTTACTCAATTTCTGTTAATGTGCTGAGATTTAAGATTTTTATTTATGTAAATGATGTGCTTGTTCTTAACAGGCCTTTGCCGCAGAATTTCTGGGATATTAAAGAAAACTTCCCGACTGCAATAGCGCTGTCATACCTTCCATCAACCGATGTATCTGTTGAATCTGTGACTCTTTCTGCTTTGGAACAGCCTGAATTACAGGGGGGTAAAGACTTTAAATCAATACCTGTGTTTGGCACCGTGAAACCCGGCAACCCGCTCTTCACGTCGCCCCGGAATGATGCAAAAACTGATAAAATGCCTGCTGCAACAGAGGCTTATGAGATACTGACGAAGGAAAAAGATTTTTACAAAGTACGGGAGCAGTTGACGGGTAAAATATGGTATCTCCCTGAAACCGCGATCAACACTTATATCTGGAAAGGTTTTAATTAAAAGGAACAAAAATTATGATAAAGATAGAATTCACTGAAGAAGAATACAAAACGCTGCTCAAACTGACATATCTTGGCAGCTGGATGGTTAACAGCTTCAGAACTTCACCGGTTAAAAAATATGCGGAGATTCAGAAAAAGATAATGAAACTGGCACTTGAGCATAAGATGGATACCGAGGT
Organism: Ignavibacteriaceae bacterium; assembly: GCA_013359345.1. Taxonomy (GTDB): domain Bacteria; phylum Bacteroidota; class Ignavibacteria; order Ignavibacteriales; family Ignavibacteriaceae; genus JABWCA01. The sequence goes on along the minus strand of JABWCA010000026.1, from coordinate 11,099 downwards.
TGAAGTAGATGAAAAACAGCATCCCATGCCCACATCAGTTGTTGAAGCAGAACTCTTTGATCTTATTGATGAGTATGATGACAACTGCCTTTATAATCTCCTGGCCGATAAACTTGCCCGCCGTGATCTTGAGAAAAAGCACGGACTTAAAGGAGTTGATCAGATGGACGGCGCAGATTATTTAGACCTGCATACTGCCCGTGTTAATAAATACCACAAAGAATTTCACGCAGCCGGAGTTGATAACCTCTTCATTCTGAAGAAAAAAACACTCTGACCATTTTTTAATCAGAACGAGGGAATTTCTTTTTCAAGGAATGAAATTCTCTCTTTTGATTCAAGCGATTCACCAAACCGCAATGCTTCAGTATTAACTTCCGCACGCAGAGCCTTAAGCCCTGATACTCCCTGAAGATTTTCAAGCTCAAGCACGGCCGGTTTCCCCTTCAGCATCTTTTTACGCGTCAGATAATCAAAGTACCTGCGGTATTCCTCATATTCCCTGTTCTGTGAAAAGACAACAGATATCATACCTGGCTGTGTCAGTCTCTCCTCTGAATCACGAAGCCTAACCTTATCTATCCGTTTTTTCATTATCTCATATCTGAGGTTATAAGTGCCGTCAACATCAAACTTCTTCTCATCTTTCCGGAATCTTATGGAGATAGGGTTGCTTTGCGCCAGTATAAGGCTTGTGGTTTCAAGTTCAAGAGGAAGACTCCCTTTAATATCATGACACTCCGCTATAATCCTGCATATTGTCTGCATCTGCCACAGCCTGAGATTCTTAAGATAAAGCTGATCAAAATCACGACCGTAAACAAGTGACTGCCCGATATAGATTGAGTGCTCAACTCCGTCTGTTTTATATTTTTCAAAGAAATGCGGGAACACTTCCTGAGCTCTTGCGTTCTCCTCATCAAGCACGGCAGAGATCAGATTATTCAGGATCACCACCGACTGCTCGTACTGATTTCTTTTACCATAGAATTGTGATGCTTTTGAATCTGAGGAGGCAAAATATTCATCCTTCAGCTTTCTGATATCAGCATCCTGCTCCCCGAATATTTTAAGCGCAGGCTCGAGCTCGGTCCTTATAAATTCATTCACCTCATCTTCATCGCCTGAATGCAGGTCTTCAGAGAGCTTTTTACCGGCCTCGGATATTCTTTCAAGATAATGATCAATGAGCGGAATGCCATATCTGTTATTAATCAGGTCAAGAATTTTATAAAGTGAATCAATCTGATGTTTCAGATCCCCCGTGATTGCCTGATTTCTGAAGATTGATGAGTTTCTTATGTCAGAAAGTCCGTACAGAGGGTAAAGCTCATTAAAGACTATATCTTCCATCTCATCATTAATTATGTTGTTTGAGCTATCGAGCAGCCTTGAAGCGGCCTGCCTGAAGCGCCATTTAACGGCGGGATGGATAGAGGTGCAGTGTGTCTCAATAAGAGCTGAGATCTTCGTATCACGCTCATCCCTGCTCCTTTTAAGGGCAACTGCCAGGATAGGTGAAAGTGATTCTATTTTCCTTACCGTAACAGAATTTATTTTACCTTTATCTCCGCTGCCAACTTCAAGCACACCATATAATCTCCCCTCTTCTGTCACAGGTATGACGCTCAGGCTTTTTATCCCCAGAGTGCCTATCTGCCGTTCAATTAAAGATTTTGTTTCAGTGTTCTCAATATCTGTGATGATAACGCTTCTCTTCTGTTTGACAGCTTCCTGATATACTGATCCGTTAAAATCACTGCACATAGACGAGCAGACCGAATTAAGAACAAAACTCCTCCCGCCTATGTTCTTTCCTCCCCTCAGAGAAAGATCACTCTCTTCAGGGAAGGCAACGAGGCCAACTCTGATCTCAGGATCACGCAGGAGATTTCTTACTGATGTTACCAGAATCTCAAAATTTGAATCATCAAGCAACGCACTGTTCTGCAGAAATCTGAATCTCAGATCTGAAAGAACCTGTTCATCGGTGACCTCAATAAAATCAAAAGTTATAAAACCGTGAAACTCAAAGATTTCCGGAGAAAAGAGATCAGTTATATTGGAAATGTCACCAAAATTTTCAAGAACTTTCATCAGTTTGTTTTCATCAAGCGGAGGCGCCTCTCCCTTGACATGCACCTTTACATATCTTGAATCTATCATTATCCTGTAGTATCTGGTAAGTCCCGTTTCAGAATCGGGGACCTTAATTATCACCGGATTAGGCACAATTATGGGGCGGTTATATATTACCTTCAGGATTATCAGCGCCGCATTAAGTGTTTTATAGGAGTTAAACACAGAGGGATCCATACCAAGGGTTGTAAGATTGGTCTCTTCCCGCAGATTAATCTCTTTCTGAAATCTTGGCGTATTCAGGAAAAAAATAAAATTGAAAGGCAGAGAAGAAGCCTTTATAATCCGGTCATAATCATTTGCGGGATACTGAAATGAAAGGAGTTCCCTTATAAGGGGCATATTCTCATTTACAACAGAGACATCATCAATCACTCCTCTGAGCTCATTTGTCTCTTCAAAACGGGATATCACTGATTCTGCCAGTTCTTTAATCAGTCCCTTACTTCTTCCCGCAACAGCCCTCCATTCCTCTGCTATCATTTCAAAACTCAGGCGGGTTCTGTACGGAAAATCTTTTGAACAGACAAGTGCAGGATCACCATTTAATGACATAAGGCCTCAATTCTTTTTACATTGTTCATTTCTTCTTCATTCACTCTTTCAGCCAGAGAGGTATATAACCAAGCTCTCTGACGATTTTCTGTCCCTCCGGGCTGATTATCCATGTGATGAGATCTTTATGGATTCCGGTCGGTTCTGAAATTGTATAAAGGTGGAGATACCGCGTGACCGGATACCCTTCGGAGCCCGGGGAAAATCCCGAGGGAAATATTTTATCAACCGAAAGCAGACTTATCCGTGATTCCGCACCGTACTGAATTCCGGTGAATCCTATTGCTCCTTCATCTCCTGCAACTCCTTCTATAATCTCATCATTAGTTGGCTTTATAATTGCATTGCTCCCGTAATTCTGGTTATCAAGAACAAACTTTCTCACATAAGCCATAGTTCCGGAGTTACTGGGGCGCAGATAGAGAGTGATTCTGAGATCGGGTCCGCCAACTTCTTTCCAGTTCGTAATTCTGCCCGAGAGAATATCCTTAAGCTGTGTAAAACTGAGGTTACTGACACGGTTGCTGCCGTTAACGTAAAAAAACACTTCATCTTTAGCAATTATTGTGGAGATGCCAAGCATTCCCGTTTTTTCTGCAAGTGCCCTGACTTCCTTTGCTTCAAGCGGCCGTGATGCCATACAGATATCAGCCTCACCCTCAATAAGCTCCCTGATGCCTTCAGATGAGCTTCCTCCGTCAACATAAATTGAAACCCCGGGATTCTTTCTCATAAATTCTGCAGCAAGCTCTGTAATCAGTGGTTTCATTGTTTCAGAACCCTTTATCATAAGTATGCCGCTTCTTGTGGTTCTGAGACTGCACCCCGCAAAAATAAGTGCAGCAACTGAAAACAGTAATATCACCTGAATTTTTCTCATCTCTTTTCAGCCTTATTTCTGAGCCGCGCTATTTCGTAATAATTACCGGGCAGCCATTTAATCTCTCCGTCGTACTCAGCCACCCTGAGCAGAAAATCCTTTATAAGAGCGGCATGAAATGCTGCGGCACTGAAATTTATGGTTTCATCACAGATATCAAGAGGGGTGTGATATCTGTTAATCATGTAATCTGTGATTATGTTGAGTGCCTTTTCGGGCGAAACATTTTTGAAATCAAGCCCTTCATACAGCAGCGCCGAGGGAATGCCTGCCCTCGCAAAAGCATACTGATCTGATCTGGCAAATGCCTCTGTGTTCTCAAAATAATCAGGGAGAATCCCCGGTTTGAGTTCATTATCCTTCAGAAACCCGGTAAAAATTTCGTTCAGTTCAGATTTATCCGCACCTATCCCAATCAGCGATTTCAGCGTGTCAATAAAGCACAACCCGTCTATATTAACATTGGCAACCGTCTTATACAGGAGGTAAGGAGGATTCTGTGTGTAGTAAACTGATCCGAGAAGGCCTTTCTCTTCAGCAGTGACCGCAGCAAAGATTATACTTCTTTTATTTGACCGGGATACGCTGAGATCCCTGATGATCTCAAGCATTCCTGCCACTCCAATTGCATTATCGAGAGCTCCGTTAAATATTTTCACACCATTATTAATGGAGTCATAACCGAGATGGTCATAATGAGCAGTGACCAGAACATATTCATCTTTAAGATCATCATCAGAACCTTCAAGCATACCGATGACATTTATGCCGAGGAAATCCCTTTCTTCAAATTTTCCTTTAAATGAAAGGGATGTTTTTAAGGGAAATGATGTCATGTTCCCGTTTTTATGAAGGCTGAGAATCGTTTCATAGCTGTAATCGCTGCCCGAAAATATCAGATGAGAATTAACAGGATTGAGGATTATGCTGAAACTTGAACTGACTTCTGACGCAAGCCTTACATATTCTGAAGAATAAAGATCAGACAGTTTCTCCCAGTTGAACACGTCAAAATCAGCAAGGTTGGGTATAAATATCAACCCGGTGGCCCCTCTTGCAAGAGCGGTTTTCCTTTTGTTTTCTATAAGGGAATAATGGGTGAGGTTCCGGCCGTCAAAAAAAGTCTCATTATCAGAAAGCGGTTCACCGCCAAGAACGACCACAACTTTATTTTCAACATCAAGAAAATGATAATCATCATAATCATATTCGGGTGCTGAGATTCCGTAACCTGCAAAAACAATTTCTATTGTATCAGGAATGAAGGTGGGATCACCATAGCTTACGGGCACATAATCTTTATGGATGTTCAGCCTGAAAGTACCATCTCCTCTGAACAGTTTTAACTGACTGGATTCTTTGGGTGTGCTGCCATGCAGGGGTACATACTGATAATAATCTGTTAAGCCGGCGGGTTTTATAAGACCGTGTTCTGAAAATTTTGCGGCAATATATTCTGCTGCAAGCACTTCACCTTTCTGCCCTGTTCCCCTTCCGAGCATTTTATCTGATGCGAGTTCACAGGTGATTTTTTTCAGGGAATCGGGATTAATTGCGAAAACCGAAATTGCAGTAATGAACAGCAGGAACGGTATTTTCAGAAACACTTTATACAACGGATCTCAATTTTACATTATTCTGATCCGTAATATATGTATTTACAACTAATTAGCATATCCTGTAAGTTCTGCATAACCTTTCCCTGCAATTTTGCTGCCCCTCTTTTCACCCGAAACCGATATTCCCCCTTCGTAATATGGTACAGATACAAGAAGCTCCTGATCTTTCAAAAGAGTTTTGACCCTGAACTTCATATCCTCTCCTTTTACCCCTATTTCCCATTCGGAGGGATATCTGTGGCCCGACTTCATTTCTTCATGGCTGATTTCGGTGATGACTATCTCAGAGGCCGTGAGATTTTTCACATTCCCGGCTGGGTCAATATAAGATCCTTTTGAGAAGCTGACTGACTTATTATCCTGCCCGCGTATTTTGAACAACATCAGCTCAGAACCGTCTTCAAGGGCAATTGAGAACCAATCCCACCCCCGCTGATCTTTTTCAAGCGCGCTGGTGCTCCATTCTCTGTCCATCCATGAACGTCCTGTGACTTCATAAACACGCCCGCCGGTTGTAATGGTGCCGGCAGTATTCATTCCTGTATACGAGTAATAATATGAGGCATTGCCTTCGGAATAACTTTTTTTGCTGAGACCTTCATCACCATGCAGAACAATCTTTTTAGCAGGTATCAGTCTGAGGCTTAGCTTAAGATCACCGTTCACGGCGTCAATCAGAAAAGTATCTGAAATGCCTGTTGCATCGTTACCGGGCAGGATCCTCAGTCTGTTTCTGTTAACTGTGAATTCAGTTCTTTTCTTATTAAAGCCCCCGGTATTGCCATCCCCTCTTACAAAATCTTCAGAGAACCGGAAAATCTCCTCACTGAAATCAGAGACTGTGAAATGCACGGAATAAAGCTGAGAGGTCGTAAAGTCAGAAGTATTTTCAGGCTTAACCGGAATAAGGGCTGTCCTGAAGATTGTGAACTGATACCCGTAAGATTTTCCGTCACCGGTGTTCAGATGGCCGGTGAAATACCACCATTCGGTTCTGAATGAGTCGTGCGGAAAATGATCATCGGGGAAGCTGAATTTCCTGACAGTAAGTGCCTTTTCAAACCCCAGGCTGTCTCCTGATGACATTATATCTGATACTGAATAGTTTCCTGCAGCAGCAACAATCTTTGTACCTTCATTAAAATGGAAGAACAAAAGTGTTGCGGCGGTAAGCAAAAGCAAGATAATGAGAAGCTTCATTTATTATTCCTCCCTCAGCAGCACAGCCGTATTCGTTCTGCTCATTTTATACGCCGGATAAATACCCGCAAGGACTGCCGAAACAACTGAGACTATTAATGCCTGAAGTATTATTTCAGGAGAGAATTCAAACTGCAGAGACCACCCGAATGATCTTTTGTTAATCACATTTATCAGAAGATAAGCCAGAACATTTCCAAGCGGTACGGATAGCAGGCCGGCCGCCAGACCCATGAATGCGGTCTGCACTGAAACAGAATAAAACAGATTGCCGGGTGTTAAGCCAACCGACCGCATGACCGCAAACTCACGGCCTTTTTCAAGCTGAAGTGACATGAGAGCACTGAATATTCCTATAAACGCCACAAGCACTGACAGGATCTGAAGTGACCTTGCAACAATAAATGTCCTGTCAAAAATATCGATTGAGAAATTTCTCAGCTCATTGTTTGATCTGATCAACAGTTCAACCGGAGAATTCAACCGGTTCAGCTCACTTTTCACAATTTCTGCATCGGCATCCTTGTCAAGGTATACCCCGATCCCTGAAATTCTCACATCGCCGAACAATTTTCTGAACAATGCAAAGTCTGCAGCAATATGTCCGTTATCAGAGCTGTAATCATAATAAACTCCGCTGACTTTCATTCTTTCAGGTCCGCTGTTGCCTGTTATTGTGACACTGTCACCCCTGCCGATACTGTTTTTATAGGCGAAAGTCTCAGTTACAAGCACCCCCTTATGATCTCTGTATTCTCTCCATATTTCATCAGGATTACCGGAGGTGAATGAAAATCTTCTGTAATTTGAAGGGTCAATTGAAGCCCCGATAATATGAACTATCTTTCCATCCTGCAGCACCTCAAGATCAGAGTAAAAATCAAGTGTATTCACTCCCTTAATCTCCTCAATCTGAGCAAGCAGACTTTCAGGCATCACAGGATCATTTTTTCTTGCCACAAGCGAGGGTGAAGAGATAAAAACATCAGCCTGCAGTGTCTGTTCCAGCCACTTTACGACTGTCCCCCTGAAACTTCCGATCATGGTATATACGCCTATTGTGGCCGATACGGCAACCGCAAGCGCAGCAACGGCAAACACCGTTCTGCTCATATTCGCCCTGACTGAAGAAACCGCACTTTTGATAACAAAATGCCTCCCATCAGGGATTATTTTCAGAACTCCCCCGACAAGGTATTTCAGAACAAACGGGGTGGTAAATGAAAAAGCGATTATAATGAAAAGGATTCCTGTGTAACTGAGATAAATCCCCGATTCAGGCAGTAACAGAATGCCCGCACCTGCTGCAGAGGAGAGTAATGAAATTACTGCAAACTTTGCAGGGCGGTTTCTGACCGGGTTTTCAGCAGATGATCTCCTGAGCGTTGCAGCCGGGGTATCCTTATAGACACCGTACGCGGGAATGGCGGCCGCTATCAGCGCAGAAAAAATTCCGGCTGAAAATCCTTTAATAATTGTGAATGAACTTATGCTTACTGCCTTTACGCTGGTGGCAAAATAAAGATCTCCGAGAGTGGCAGTCACCAGATTAACAACTTCTCTTCCTGCGGCAATTCCCGCAAAGATTCCGATAACTGAGCCAGTGAATGCAAGCAGCATCGATTCAAAAATTATCGTGCCGAACAATTGTTTTCCCGTTACCCCTATAACCCTTGATAATCCGTAATTCTTCTTTCTTCTGATAACGGAAAAGCTGATAGTGTTAAAAATCAGGAATATTCCCACAATAAGCGCTAGAAGACTCATTGCAGTAAGATTGAGTTCAAATGCCTCTGTCATGCTTTTGGTTGCATCACCACGCATTCCGGCATTAACAATTTCTGTTCCCGCAGGAAGACTTTTTTCAAGCTGCAGTAATGCCGGCGAATCACTTTCGGCAATAAGATCAATGGCTGATATTTTACCGTAAATGCCGGATATTTTCTGTGCATTGGCGATATCAGTCAGGATCAGATACTCTTTAATGTTCCCCTTCTTCTCGTTCTCAGTCTCGGTGACCGCCGCCACCAGTGCTTTCCGTTTCACACCGTCCGAAGTGAATGCAAGAGAATCATTGGCTTTAATTCCCAGTTCATCAGAGAGACTCTTTGTTATAAGTACTGACATGGGATTCTGCAGAAGTGCGGTGATCTCATTCCCGCGTACCGCACCGGAGACATCAAACAGATTTCTGAAGGGACCTTCTGAAAACGGATCGAGCCCGAGAAACATTGCTTTAACTCTGCTGCTGTCTTCTTCAACCGCCACATTCTTTTCAATTACGGGTGCAAAACTTATATCAGGATACTGAGCTCTGAGTGAAAAGTAAAGTGAATCATCAATAAGCCCGTTTGAAGAGCTGACGGAGTGAGTGGCTTTGCCGGTGACATTATCCATTGAAATGCCGAAGGCTTTCATTGAGCTGGTGTTTGCTATATCGATGGCAACTATTACCGCCACACCTATTATAATGCCCAGCACAGTAAGCATGCTTTGCCAGGGGTGCCTTAAAAGATACCTGACAGATGATTTATCAAGAAGTGAGATCATTTTTACAGCTCTGCCTTCTCAAGTTTACCGTCTCTGAAAGAGAATATTCTGGTTGCAATACCGGTAAGCTCTCTGCTGTGTGTTGCCATGATCAGGGTTTTCTTTTTGCCCAGTACAAGGCGGTCAATCATGTCAATTACAATTTTAGCAGTTCTGAAGTCCAGGTTTCCGGTCGGCTCATCTGCAAGAAGAATATCGGGATCGGTAAGGAGAGCTCTTAAAACTGCTATCCTCTGCTGCTCTCCGCCTGAAAGCACATCAGGGAAAGAGTTTTTCCGGTTGTGAAGTCCGGTTTCTTCAAGAAGAGAAAGTGCCTGTTCTTTCTTTTCCGCGCTCAGAGTTTTATTCAGTTCAAGGGGAAGAAGGAGATTCTCAAAAACTGTAAGGGTGGGGATAAGATTAAAAAACTGAAACACAAAACCGATATGTTTCCGCCTGAAAACAGTTTTATCAGTTTCATTCAGACCGGTTATATCAGTACCATTAATAAATATTTTTCCGGAATCAGGGTTGTCAAGTCCGGCTATCAGATTAAGCAGAGAAGATTTTCCGGAACCGCTTCTTCCGTAAAGTACGAGAATCTCCCCTTTTTTAATATCAAAGCTAAGATTATCAATAACTTTTCTGCTGTTTTCACCCTCTGTAAAGGATTTTGTAATATTTTCAAGCCTTACAACATTATCCATTTTGCCTTATCACACTTTCATCTTAAATTTCATCAACTTCTGCTAAATAGGCAACAAATCAGTGAAAAATTTAATTCCCTACCCGGCTTTGTATACTTAAGACCAAAAATCAATAAGTGAATCTGATCACCGTGTGCTCCGGTTTGAATCAGATTTTCATTAAATTTTTGACATGCCCTTTCAGTACAACTGTTTCAGTGTTTAATGTACTTAATGGGTGGTTTTCTTTAAGTAACCGGATCGGCTGCAAAGTCTTGTTTAAGAACTTTATACGAATATTGTGAACACCTTTCTTTTAACCATTCGGGGGAAGCTACCCCCTAATGGCTAGCAGCGTGCATCCCGCGAAAAATCAAAAAGTTTTAGCTGTTACAGAAGCATAAAGCAAACAAACTGAAACTTGTTCTGCGCTTAACGGCCCTGAGTTTTTCAGGCATGAAGATTGCAGCCACCTGTTTCAGAACCAACACATCAACAAGAGATGGGTGGCAAAACATATTCAAAGAATAATCTGTGTTTATTCGTCTGAATCTGCGTCATCGGCGTACCATCCCGTTTATAGTGCCTCTGATGTCACTTCAGTAGTACCATTTTACCATTTATGATCTCTCCCCGACTGCGGATGGAATAAAAATAATTACCTGATGCAAGAGTGCTGCCATTAAACTGCAGTTCATTATCACCTGAACGCAAATAATGTTCTGATTCAGCAACCAGACTTCCGGCTGAGTTGAACACTTTAAGAGTCACGCTGACATCATAACGGCTTTTGACTTTAATAACAGTTGCAGGGTTAAACGGATTAGGATAATTACCCGATAGCTGAAGATCAGTTTCAGAAGGCAGTACTTCTGTTTCCGGCTCATCAGCCGACGTAATAACCACATCCGGTGATAATTTTCTGTTAAGGAGCATCAGCATTGCATCGCTTATTAGGTATTTACCCGGTTCAAGCAGGGTGTTATCAACCTTCAGAACAGTCCTCAGACCTTTTTTGAAATAAAAATCACCCAGCTTAACCCAGCCATTTCTGTTCCTGACTTTCTGATCAACAATAACGACAGTTGAATCATTATTATGGTAAACTGTGTATCTGGCATTTGAGGTGAAAGATGAGTTACTGACAATATAAACATAGACTGATTGCCAGGCATCTGCCTGCACGTCGGCCGTATAACTGATTGCTGCGTAATCTGCGGAGTTTGTCCGGTAAACATTTGGCTTATACCCAAGTATCGGAACAAGCTGCCAGTTTCCTGTTACAGAAGTGTTTGATGAGTCATCCTCATTCACAAGAATCCCCTTAGGCCTCCATGGCGAATTATTTCTGCCCGGCACCTCAGCGGGTTGTGAGTAAAAGAGTGCCTTGATGGTATCAGCAAGCTGATTTGAGTTTTTGCGGAGACCTTCGTAAAAGAAAAATCCCTCTCCTTTTAGTCCCTTTTGTCTGTCGAGCTGCATGAACTGAAT
>JABWCA010000252.1 GCA_013359345.1 Ignavibacteriaceae bacterium | reverse complement strand
CTCTGGTTCTTTCACCCACTCCCGAGAATACGGAGAAACCACCGTGATGCTGTGCAATGTTATTGATAAGCTCGAGAATAACAACTGTCTTACCAACACCGGCACCACCGAATAATCCGGTTTTTCCGCCTTTGGAATATGGTTCAAGAAGGTCAATTACTTTTATACCGGTTTCGAGAACTTCTGTCTGAGTGGAAAGAGTCTTGAATTCAGGTGCAGGTCTGTGAATAGGATAATAAAGTTCTGTCTGCACATCACCCTTGCCATCAATCGGCTCGCCGGTAACGTTGAGAATACGTCCCAGTGTATTTGGACCTACGGGAATCATGATAGGATCTCCCGTATCAAAAGCTTTCATCCCTCTCTGCAATCCATCTGTCGAGTCCATAGCAACGGCTCTTACACGGTCTTCGCCAAGGTGCTGCTGAGCTTCGCAGGTCAGGGTTTCAATTTCTCCTGTAACGGATTTACGGGGTATTTTTATCGAATTGAATATTTTGGGCAATTTATCAGCTTCAAACTGAATGTCAACTACGGGACCGATAACCTGAACTATCGTACCAGCTGATGCATGTTTGAAAGCCGGAATTGTTACGCCATTAGCTTCTATGGTTCCTGACATCTCTTTCCTGATTTTTTAGAAAACAAATTACAAATATAGGAAATAATCGGGTCTTTTTCAATCATCCGTTTATTTCATCCGTTAATTAAATTATTTATATTTAATGGTTTATAAATCCTTAAACACAGTCTTAAGCGGCCCCGTTCACAGACCCTCAGAAATAAGAAAGCCCGTCATACAACGGGCTGTAAAATTATCTCAGATCTGTGGAGAGTGTGAATCTTCTGATCTTTCCGTTCCCCTGGTCTGCCACATAAAGTACCCTGTCAAAATGAGCCACTCCGGTGGGATTATTGAACACTGACGCCCCGCCGAACGACTCAAGCTCATCACCAAATGTATTGAACTTGTAAATTGAATCTGTTCCCGGATCCGCAACATAAATATTGTTGAACCGGTCAAGAGTAACATCTGCAGGCACAATAAATTTACCCGGCTTCATAATTTCAACGCCGCCCGGGGTAAGCCTTGATTCATACTCTTCACCAAGCTGTGAAATTACATATGTAAGCCATTGTGTCCGGAAGCTGTTATCACCGTTCATCGTCATTATAAAATCAATATTTCTTCTGTTAAATGACACAAGTGAGGTGACATAATTTGCAGAGAGAATACCGGTTCCGAGAGGCTCTATACCCGGCACCCTGCCAATGAGGGAATCCTTTGTTACGCCGCCGTTGCTGAAAGTCTCAAAAATCAGGATGGAATTATCGGGATCAAAAATACTCGTGTTGCCCGGCCCTGATCTTGCCACATAAAACGAGTTGTCATAAAATGCGCACACTCCCGTGTAATTTACTCTCAGATCTTTCTCTGAAAAGGCTCTGCCGGGTGCAGGCAGAATGCGTTTAAGCTGTGCAGCCCCCAGATTATGTCCTGAGGCGTACATATCAATTTTATAAATTGCGCTCACCGAAACATTTGAGCCGTTTATAAGCGTGTCAAATTTACCGGTGACAATAAGATTAAGCTTATAATCCTGAGCAACCGATAAGACTCCCGGAACAGAAATTTCACTGAGTCTTTCACCTGCCTGATTAAGCATAACAAGTTTGCCGGCACCGGGATCAGTAACGTAAACAAAATAATCGTTCCCGACATAAACATCATGCGGCTGTGTGAATCCGCCCCATGACGGGGTCAGTTCAACATACACCGTATCGCCGCCTATGTTTGACGTACCTTTCTGGCTGTCAAAAACACCTATATCAAACTTTTCATTACATCCGGTTAAAAATGAAACCGCTGCAATAAGTAGTAATAGTTTCCTCATAATCTTATAAACCCAGTAAAATTGAAAGTCTGTGTGCCTGTCCGAGTCTCACGAAATTAACATAAGCGTAATCTACAGTTACATTTGCGTAAGAAAAAGGCATCTTAACTCCGGCACCGAGACTGAAATTCTGCTCATCAACATTAAACTTATAGCCTCCTCTGAGTATGAATGACGCCTTTGTGGTTCTTTCCTTAAAAGTGTATTCTCCGCCCATTACAAGGCTCTCACTGTTATCATTAGGGTGGTTAAGCTGAACCGATGCTGTTACCTTATGAATATCATTCTGATACGGCTCAAATGCAAAACCAAGCCTGAACATTGTGGGAGGTGAAAATTCCTGCCACTGTGATTTCTTCCTGTTCCCGATCAGCACTACATCACCATCAGGAGCGAGCTGGTTACCGAAGTTCGTGAAACTTACCGCAAAGCGTGAGGTTCCGAGTCCGGTCCAGTAATATGTGCCGAGATCTATCAGAATTCCTCTCATCTTCAGCTGTGCAAGTGTTTCCTCAATGTATCTGACGGTACCGCCAAAACTGAATTTATCAGTCATTTTACGGGCATAAGAAACAGAGACTGCAAGATCACTGAATGAAAAGTATTCACCTGTTCCGAAAGGAGCAAATTCGGTTGTGACCTTCATATCATCCATCGTGAGCGAAGTGAATGACACCCCTACCGCGTCTATATCAGAGAGGTGGTAAACAGCACCCACGAAGTTATGTTTTATATCAACAACCCAGCTGTTGTGTGAAAACACAACCTGATTATCTTCAAATTGCACAAGTCCGGCAGGATTCCAGAACAGTGAAGAGGCATCATCAGCAACTGCAACAAATGCATCGCCCATTGCGGATGCCCTGCCCCCCACTCCTATCTTGAGGAATTGTGCGGTTGAAATACCAGCCCGCTGCCCGCCCAGAACGGGAAAGAGCTGACCAAAGGTATCTCCGAAAATTACCAGAGCAAAAAATAGTATAAGAGTTTTTTTCATTATCAGAACTTTAAGCTAAAACCTAATTTTATATTTCTTTTTGACAGATACCTTGCCGGGTTATACGGATAAGGATCAAGCGGTGCCTGAAGATCGGGGTAAAGCGGATCATTCCATGTGTTTGGTGTGGGATCGCCATACTCGTACGCTCTTCCTGTTACGGGATTAATTATTGCCGAATTCTGTGTATCAAGTATATTATTGATTTCAACAAATATCGAGAAATTTAATCCTGCAAACTTTATAAACTTTTCAAAGTTGATATCAATGTAGAACCAGTCATCTGCTATCTTTGTAAATCTTTCACCTCTGACAAACTCATACTCGGGTCTGCCGTCAGATCCGTAGTTGCCTGTGAATACTGCAGGGGTATATCTCTTGCCCGACTGGTAAAACAATCTGAAGTTGATGTTATAATCATCGAGTATTCCGTTTGCAAAGCCGAAGAGTGCATTACCCGGAGCAACGTAAAAGTTTGCAAACAGTGAACCGGTTATTGGTCTGTCCCAGGGCACATACTGCTCTCTGATTGACTCTTCAAGCGTTCCTTCCGCAATAAGCACGCCTTCATCAGCCGATGAACTTTTACCTGTTACCTCAGAGTAAGTGAACATTGCAGTTGCGGAGAACCATTTGCCGATACGTTTCCTGAACTCAAATTCAAGTCCGCGTGATCTTGCATAATCAGAGTTTACATAAGTTGTGAATCTCTGAGTTGCAAAACGGGCAGATGATACCCTTGCAGTGCGTGTGTTAACATAGTCAAAGATATCTTTGTAATAAGCTGTTATTGTAAGCACATCGTTTTCCGTGAACTGAGTCTTCACACCGAGTTCATAGGCAACGGTTGTTTCCGGCTTCAGGTTCGGATTTCCGAATCTCTGGAAAGATGACTGAGCATTGTACGGGCTCAGTTTTGCATAAACAAACTGCGGTTTGGGCCATTTGCTGAAATGTCCGTAGGAGAAAAAGAGAGTCTGATTATCGGTAATCGGATGAGAGATTCCGAGTCTCGGACTCAACCTTGCCTTGAAATACCGGTCGCCGAACCAGCTGATGCTTTCGTCTCTGTAACGGTTACGGACTTCATCAGGTATTGTGACAACTTCAGGATCTTTAATTGCATCATCAACATATTTGCCGGGGAACCAGAAATCAAATCTGAGACCAAAGTTGAGTATCATTCCGCCGAAATTGATATTATCCTGAGCGTACACCGCACCAATAGCGGGATAAACCCGGTAAATGTCATTATTAAGACCTAATTCTCCTACCCATGGCTGGTAAATATCAATCACCTGCATTTCACGGAACTGGAGATTAAATCCTGCTTTAAATTTATTTTTCTCGTCAAAGAAACTTGTTATATCACCCTTTAAGGAGAACTCGTTTACGAAGTGATCTCTCCAGGTGTAAGGATTACCGACATCCCAGAAACCGTCGCCCGGTATAACGCCTATGGTATCACGGTTGATATTGTAATACTGAACCGGGAAGTTGGTTATGTCTCTCGGCTGTTCGTAATCAAACCAGTTTTTGCCGTTTGCATCAGTCCTGAGATTAGTATAGTACCAGTTCAGCTTAAAATCATAATACGTCTTTGAATTAAGGGTATGCGTAAATGAGATTGTGTGATAAATATTATTATGCGTGAATACGTTTGCGTTTTCAAACAGATTCTGAAACTCATACTGATAACCCGGTGAAGGTTCAACATATTCAAGATTACTCTGCAGTGACTGCGAGTTCTGATTGATGCTGACACTCTGATTAAATGAATAACCGAGCTTCATTGTGGGTGAAATCTTATAGGTCAGTTTTCCGAGCCAGTACCAGCTGTTCTCGTATTTCGGGGCAAATCTTGTTCCGCCGAAAGTTGATGAATAGAGGCTGACTCTTCTGGGCTTATAGTAACCCTGAGTGATTCCGTCAGAAAAGCCGCCGAAAAAGTTCGCGAAGAAGCTTATCTCTCCGGGCACGTTAATTCCGATTGTCGGGAGGAGAAGCTGTGTCAGCGGTTCAGGACCCGAAAGTGAAGCCTCATAAATATCCTGGTTAAAGACATGAGAGTTTTCAAGCGAGCCAAGTTTATCGGTTTTATATGAGAGATAACCATTGAAGCGTTTACCCCCTTCTCTGGTTCTGATATTGACAACACCCGATGTTGCCTGACCATATTCAGCATTAAAACCGCCGGTGATAACTTCCATCTCTTCAAGGGCACTGGCACTCAACTGAAGACCGAAACCGGTACCGGCAAGAGGATCCTGCACTGAAACTCCGTCAAGCAGAAAAGCATTTTCGTATGCCCTTCCGCCTCGTATATGGATCGAGTTATCATTCTGAACTACACCCACCTGCTGTGTAAGCAGGTCGGTCACATTCTCAACTTTTGAAAGCTCAATATCCTCTTTTGAGAGGGTTTTCTTTGTCTGTGTTTCTTCAACATCAACAAGCGGTTTATCCCCGACAACAACAACATCCTGCTCAAGGGTTAAAACCGTCTCTTCGAGTTTGATATCGAGTTTTGTATTAGCACCGGGGTTAACTTTTATTCCCGTGAACTGCATTGTCTTAAAACCGATAAATGAAACCTCAAGAGTGTATGTACCGGGTGAGACATTGTTTATGCTGTATTTTCCGTTAAAATCTGATGCCGCGCCATAATATGTTCCTTTGAGAATCACATTAACGCCGGGCAGCAGTTCACCGGTCTTGGCATCCTGAATGGTACCCTGTACCGTGCCGTTCTGGGCGAGCAG
>JABWCA010000251.1 GCA_013359345.1 Ignavibacteriaceae bacterium | reverse complement strand
AAGGGCGGACAATTACTTTCCCGAAACGATCTGCCTTCTGCACTCAGAGCGTAACGCGTGGCTCTGCAATCATCGCGGCGCCAAGGCAGATATTATCCTGATAGAATACGGCATACTGACCCGGGGCTATGCCGTAATCGGTTGTTTCAAGCTGAATTATGCCGTAATCATCTGCAAGCTGCTCTGCTGTGCATTTGTATGATCTTGCCCCGTGACGGATCTTTACTCTGAGATTTCTGTTATCAGGGAACCTGTTAAGGAACCAGTTGAAATTTGTGATATAAAAATGATCCTTATCCTTTTCAACCAGATCTTTATTGTTTGAGATATAAATGATATTATTTGCAGCATCTTTTGCAACCACATACCAGGGTCCCTTATTGAGCCCGATTCCCTGTCGCTGCCCTATCGTAAAAAAGTAATATCCTTCATGTTTACCCATTACTCTGCCTGTTTCAATGTCAACAAGATCACCCGGACGTGTGCCAAGGTGCTGTTTCAGGAAATCCTTAAACTTGATCTGACCCAGAAAACAGATACCCTGAGAATCCTTTTTATCCTTTGTCGGGAGATTTGCCTCTGCCGCAATGCGTCTCACTTCCTTTTTATCTGCATCACCGAGCGGGAACATGGCGCGCTTAAGCTGATCCTGTGAGAGATACGAGAGGAAGTAAGTCTGATCCTTAACCGAATCGGGGGTGAGCTTCAGGGCGTATCTTCCGTTTATCTCTGCCCTCGCCGCATAGTGGCCTGTGGCAATTCTTTCGTAGGAGTGGTCAATTTTATCGTAAAACAGCCCGAACTTAATAAATGCATTACAGAAAATATCGGGGTTAGGGGTTCTGCCTGATTCAACTTCACGGATGGTGTAAGAAACCACCTTATCCCAGTATTCATTCTGCATGGGAACTATATTGAAAGGAACCCCGAGCTGTGAACACACTTTTGTAACATACTCCACATCTTCTTCCCACGGACAGTTCCCGAGGAATGAAAACTCATCCTGGAGCCAGATTTTAAGGTAAAAAGCCGTTACATCATGACCCTGATCCTTCAGGATTTTAAGAGCAACGGAACTATCCACCCCCCCTGAAATCAGCAAAGCAACTTTCATATCAAACTGTATTTAATTCTTTTAATGACATTGTATGTAATATAACGGTATAACAAATTGATTTGTTCTCAAATCAAAATTTAGTGATATTTATAAGTTTATTTCAAATCATTTCTGAAAATCCGAGGCTAAATGAAAGTTACAGAGATATTATCTAATGCTAAAGAACCGTTGATCAGTTTTGAGATCATTCCTCCGCAGAGGGGGGGTGATATCAAGAGTCTGCTTGCAGTGATTGAGGATGTTGCGCAGTATAAGCCCCCGTTTATTGATATTACAAGCCATGCCGCAGAAATAATTTATGAAGAGACCCCCAAGGGAATCAGGAAAAGGGTTATCAGAAAAAGACCCGGTACTCTTGGTATCTGTGCTCTTATTCAGAACAAATATAACATTGAAGCGGTGCCTCATATTCTCTGCCGCAACTTCACGAGAGAAGAGACCGAAGATTTCCTGATTGAACTGAGTTATCTGGGAATCGAAAACGTTCTCGCAATTCAGGGAGATGACAAGGGATTTGTGAAGGAGATACCGCACGGAAGAAGCACCAATATTTATGCCATCGATCTCGTGAAGCAGGTGGTTCAGATGAATAAAGGCAAATACCTTGAAGAAGAACTGCTTGATGCAAAGCCCTCAAACTTTTGTATAGGGGTGAGCGGGTATCCTGAAAAACATTTTGCCGCTCCCAACCTCAAAACCGATATCAGCCATACAAAAGCTAAAATTGATGCCGGTGCCGATTATGTTGTGACACAGATGTTTTTTGATAACAAGGCATATTTCAGCTACGTCGAAAAAATGAGGGAGGCAGGCGTTACTGCTCCTGTAATACCGGGACTGAAAATCGTGACTCAGAAATCACACCTTACAATTCTGCCGAAGAACTTCTTCCTGAATATTCCCGAAGATCTCAGCGGAGAAATACTTGAAGCCAAACCCGAACATGTTCTGGAAATTGGTGTTAACTGGGCGGCAAAACAGGTGGAAGAGCTTCTTGATAACGGTGTGCCGAGCATCCATTTTTACATTATGCAGTATTCAAAGCCGATTAAAATGCTTATGAACAAACTCAAACTGCATGAAAAGAAATTTTTTGTGACTAAGAAATAATGTTAAAACCAAAACTACCGAAAAGAAAAAAGCTGAACTGGGGAATTGCAGGTCTTGGCAACTTTGCCGAGCACACCTTTTTACCCACGCTCAATCTCGTTACAAGGGCAAAACTTGTTTCGGTTTACAGCAGAGATATCAACAGGGCAAAAAACTTCCTTCAGAACTCTCCCGCGCAGAAATGTTTTGATAATTATCAGGATTTTCTGAACAGCGGCATAGAAGCAGTTTATATAAGCAGTTCAAATGCCGATCATTACGAACAGGTGATTGCCGCGGCTAAGGCCGGGAAACATATCCTGTGCGAAAAGCCTCTTTCGGTTACTTCAGAGCAGGCAAGGGAGATGGTTGAAGTATGCAGGGCAAACAAAGTGCATCTTACTGTTGATTATGTTTACAGGTATCACCCCTTTGTGCAAAAAGTGAAGGAAATGACCGAAAAACAGCTTCTCGGCAAGTTTCTTTATATCAACGCAAATTTTAACGCGCATCTGGTGCCGGGCAACAATTTCAGGTACAGTAAGGAGAAGGCCGGCGGCGGAGCAATACGTGATCTCGGTACGCACCTGATTGATCTTTTCAGGTATCTTGGCGGCGAGATATCAGAGATTTCGGGATATACCGATAATCTGGTATATAAAACCGAAGTTGAGGATTTTGCACTTGCCACAATGAAGTTCAGGAACGGTGCTTACGGTAATTTCACAGTATCGTATAACTCGAAAAAAGCTTTTAATGAAGTTCAGATTCTGTTTCATAACGGCTCGGTTAAGCTCGAAAATATGATCGGGAAAAGGTTTGAATCGGCAAAACTAAGAATCCTGATAGATGGTGAGCGTCCTAAAGTATTCAGGAAAAGAGCCAACCGGCTTTACAGACTGATCAGGGAAGTTAACAATGACTTCCTGAACAACCGCCAGCCGGCAATTACCGGTGAGGACGGGCTGATCAACATGGAGCTGATGGAAAAATTAGAAAATAAATGGACAAAATAGAAGCCATTTTAAATTACTCGCACAGACTTTATCAGTTCGGGTTTCTTGCTGCCACAGACGGGAATGTCTCGGCACGTGATGAAGAGGGGAATATCATTATCACAAGATCGGGCGTTTGCAAAGGGGATCTTAAAAAAGAAGACCTCCTTGTAACCGATCTTCAGGGCAGGCTGCTCAGAGGGAGCGGAAAGCTTTCAACCGAAACCCTTATGCATCTTACAATTTACGAGAACCGCCCCGATATCAATGCCGTTGTTCATGCCCATCCTGTATCGGTTAATGCAGCTGTTTTATCCGGCACCGATCTTGATAAGCCATATTTCCCCGAGGTTATCCTTACATTGGGGCGCATTCCCGTGTGCCGTTACGCAACCCCCTCAACACCTGATCTCAGCAA
The DNA here is from genome assembly GCA_013359345.1 of Ignavibacteriaceae bacterium. Taxonomy (GTDB): domain Bacteria; phylum Bacteroidota; class Ignavibacteria; order Ignavibacteriales; family Ignavibacteriaceae; genus JABWCA01. The sequence goes on along the minus strand of JABWCA010000251.1, from coordinate 2,039 downwards.
AAGTCTCATGCCTTATATTGAATATGCAAGCGTGTTTCTGCTTGAAAATCACGGTGCGGTTGCAACGGGTAAAAATGTGAAGGAGGCGTATTTCAGAATGGAGAGGCTGGAGCATTACGCCAGAACGATTCTTGCAGCTTCAGTAGGGGGGCGCTGGCACAAAACTCTGCCGCCCGATAAACTGCGCGAGCTTTATGAAATTTCAGGATCAACCTACGGAATAACCCTTCACCCCAAAAACAAATATGCCTGAGGAACTTAAATATGAGCCATAAAAATATCATACTTCTGCTGGGTGGTGCCTCAAGTGAAAGGGCAATCTCCAAATCCTCGTCAAAAGGAATATACAACGCCCTCATAGCCAACGGATACAAAGTAACCCCTGTTGACCCCGCTTATGGCTCCCTGCAGCCCGATGATGCTGAAGCATTTTTCGGGAAGGAAGACCTTTTTCCGGTCAGCTACAAAAATTACATAGATGCCGTAAAGCTTCCCGCATTTGACAATACCGATCTCGTTTTCCTGGGTCTCCACGGCAGGTACGGTGAAGATGGCATGATTCAGTCACTGCTTGAACTAAGGGGTGTGCGTTACACAGGCTCGGGAGTGCTTTCAAGCGCCCTTTCATGGGATAAGGCATATTCCAAAATGGTGTTTAATGACAAGGGGGTTCAGACAGCCCCGGGATTCTCAGCCCATAAAAATATGTATCCGCTTGAAGTCATTATCGAAAAGATTAAGGGGACCATCGGATTCCCCGCAATCGTAAAACCGAATGATGAAGGATCAACTTTCGGGTTCTCCCTGATCAGCAAAGAATCGGAAGTTGCCGCCGCGGTTGAGAATGCATACAAATATTCAGAAAATGCCCTGTTTGAGAAGTTCATACCCGGCAGGGAAATTACCGTCGGCATTCTTAACGGTATGGTGCTGCCCGTTCTTGAGATCAGGCCCAAACATGAAATTTACGACTACGAATGCAAATACACCAGCGGAATGAGCGAGTACCTTGTGCCCGCCCCCATCCCCGATGATGTTGCGCTTAAGGTGCAGGAACAGGCAATAAAGGCTTTTTACTCGCTTGGATGCAAGACTTATGCGAGAATCGATTTCAGGCTTGATCCCGATTACAACAGTTACTGCCTCGAGATAAACACACTTCCGGGAATGACCCCCACATCGCTTCTCCCAAAGATGGCGGCCGTGGTCGGCATTTCTTATGAAGAACTCGTTAAAAGGATAGTGGAAGCCTCTTAAATGAAAAACAGAAAACCGGTCATTCTTATTTCAATTGCCGTCTTTATCTTCGGAGTTCTTTATCTTCTCATGGCTGATAAGGGGATACTTAAGTTTTATAAGCTTAAGGGGGAAGTGGATTCGCTGAAGACTGAGGTTGAAGCGCTGAAGAAAGAGAACCGGAAACTGTATATGGAGATTGATTCGCTCGGGAAAAAAGTGCCCGCCAAAATGGAAGAGATTGCCCGCGAAAAGCACAACATGAAGATGAAAAATGAAATCAAGATAAAGGTTGAAGAGGAGTGAATCCCTCATTTCAGCCCCTCGCCGAACGCATAAGACCACACACCCTCGAAGAGATTGCAGGACAGGAACATCTCCTCTCCAAAGGCAAACCCCTCAGAAATCTGATTGAAGGGGGTGTGCTAAGTTCGTTTATCATGTGGGGCCCTCCCGGCACAGGCAAGACCACAATCGCCAAGATGCTTGCGGGGAGATTCAATGCAGAGTTTCATCAGATCAATGCCGTATCATCGGGTGTTAAGGATATCCGTGAGATCATTGAAAAGGCGAAGGATAACCTCACCCGTAATGTTAAGACCATTCTGTTCATAGACGAGATTCACAGGTTCAGCAAGTCACAGCAGGATGCCCTGCTTGGTGCGGTCGAAAACGGCACGGTAGTGCTGATAGGAGCAACCACCGAGAACCCATCGTTTGAAGTTAATCCCGCTCTGAGATCGCGAACAAGAATTTTTAAGCTGAATGAACTCGGTCTTGACGATGTGAAGAAAGTGATTCTT
>JABWCA010000250.1 GCA_013359345.1 Ignavibacteriaceae bacterium | reverse complement strand
AGCAACGATTTTATACCCTTCACTTATGCTGAAACGAACTACGAACAATCCGCCACGGGCGGACAGGCTGGCAACGAGCAACGAAAACATTTCTTTTGGCATGAAAATTTAGTATATTAACTTATCATAAACACCGGATGTTATATGAAACTAAATCTGGCACGTTTTCGTGTTACGTCTCCCCGAAAGTTCAAACTTTCAGACTACTCCTGCTCCAATACCGGTCGGGTTAAATCAAAAGAACAGGCTGAAAAAATTCTTGAAGCCAACATTAAAGAAATGGCTGAACTTCAGGATAAAATGTATGCTCATGATAAGTGGGCGGTTCTGCTGATTTTCCAGGCGATGGATGCCGCCGGCAAAGACGGCGCTATAAAACATGTTATGAGTGGTTTAAATCCCCAGGGAACACAGGTCTTCAGCTTCAAGCAGCCTTCTGCCGAGGAGCTCGATCATGACTACCTGTGGAGGATTAATAAATCACTGCCTGAACGCGGCAGAATCGGGATCTTCAACAGATCGCACTATGAAGAAATTCTCGTGGTCAAAGTGCATGATCTCGTCGAAAAAGAAAAACTCCCCCATGAACTGATCCACAACCGGATCTGGGAAGACAGATACCGTCAGTTCCGTGATTACGAGAGATACCTCTATGAGAACGGAATAGTCACCGTTAAATTTTTCCTCCACCTTTCTAAAGATGAGCAGAAACGCCGCTTCCTGAAAAGAATTGAAGACCCCACCAAGAACTGGAAGTTTTCGGAATCTGATCTTAAGGAAAGAAAATTCTGGGACGAGTATCAGAAAACCTACGAAGAGGCGATCACCAACACTGCTTCAAAATATGGCCCCTGGTATATCATTCCTGCTGATAAAAAGTGGTTCGCCCGACTCGTGATTTCTCAGGTCATCGTTGAGACAATGCGCAAACTTAAACCCGTTTACCCCACACCTTCAGAAGAACATATCGCGAATCTTCAGGTTTATAAGGAACGCCTTCTCAACGAAGAATAATCTTCAAAAGATTTTCCCCGGGGGAGCCAATGCTCCCCTTTTTTTTAACCTTATCTACGCGGAATTTTGTCAGTTCGTGGTGCTTCGTGCCGGCGTGCTTAGTCAGGCAGCAAGACAATAGCAACGCGGATCGGGCGGATGAAGCAGATTCACGCGGATTATAATTGTTCAATGTTCAAAGTTCGATGTTCGATGTTGTAAACAAGGTTTTGGCTAATCTCCGCCGGAGGCGGACAATCCATTCTTTTCATTCTTCCCATTCTTCTCATTCTTCTCTTTCAGGCGAAGCCCACTCTTTTTCCCTCGCTTCCTGGTTCGTTGCAGCATAACAATAGCAACGCGGATCGGGCGGATGAAGCGGATTCACGCGGATTATAATTGTTCAATGTTCAAAGTTCGATGTTCGATATCGGGTAAATGCCGCAGGATTGTAACGCCAACCGATGAGCGGGATTGTCGGTAACATTTGTGCTGAAATCCAAGGGTTTAAAAGATGCCTCCTTGAGCAGGTCCCCTAAGGGTAAAACGAGCTTCAGCTTGTTTGTGTTGAGCTGCAAAACAACTCCAACTACAAAACTTTTTTCACGGGATGCGGGCATCGCATCCCTAACAGATGACCTGTCGCTGATAACCTGAGGTTCAAAGTTCGAGGTTCAATCCCGCAGGAATGTAACGCCTCCCGATGATCGGGATTGTCGGTAACATTTGTCCTGAAACATATAGCCTATGTTCTTCATGCCCGGAGCATGCCTCTCATGGTAAAACGAGCTTCAGCTTGTTTGTGTTGAGCTGCAAAACAACTCCAACTACAAAACTTTTTTCACGGGATGCGGGCATCCCGTACCTGAAAGATGACCTGTCGCAAATAACCGGATCAACCCGGGAGGGGTTGAATATCTGCAGAAATATCTAAAAAACAGACTCAAGTCGTTTTAATTGCTCCAGCCTTTTTCTTTTGTCCATCAGCTTCAGATTTGATAACTTCCACTTAACAGATGGATATTCAGCAAAAATACCATTCGCTATCAGATTCCACTCAGGCTCAAGTTTCATAATTGAAATTAATAATTTTTTCGCATTCAAGGTGAGATTACTTTTGATAAATTCTACCAGTTCACTCCTCGTTATGTACAAATCATTCAGATCTGTTTTTTCAGTTACCATACCGAGGAATTCTTTATTAAAGATTTCACTCAGGTCTCTCTCCCCTGGCTCAAGAATTTCATGGAAAGGGCGGTTATGACTTATCAAATAGAATAAAAAGCAATCCATCAATTCCGCTGGTTTTCCCTCAGCTTCAAACATTAATTTTATATCGAATAAATCTCTTGGATGCTGTCGGTCAAGAGCAGCACATATTTTTGATGCATATAATTCAGGTCTTGAAATCAAAAGCATTTCTGCTTCTGATTCAAAAAGTGCATTAACTGCCGCTGTTGTCTTACTATACCCTGGTTCCAGTACTGCACCTCTTATTACGGTGTTAACCTCCAGCTTTATTAACACTTCATTATTTCTTATCATTAGTTTCGATACCGGTTTCATGCTCTTGTTAAAAGCAGTTTGAGCCTTAAGCCTGATACTAATTTCCCCGGCGATGTCCCTGATAATTTTATCGATATCATTCAAAGCGTCCTCCCGATTATTTACGGGGAGATAAACGAGGTCAATATCTACTGATAAACGTGGCATCTCGCGAATGAAGAAATTAATTGCTGTCCCGCCTTTCAGAGCAAATTCGGGGTAACCTCTTATTATCGGAAGAACCTTTAACAGAAGTTCTGCCTGCTTAAAGTATATTGAATTCTTTGAGATCATCTGGTAATGTAATGTTATATTTTTTTTCTAAAAAACCATTCTCCGCTATCTTTCTTTTACCTGAACCAAGATTTAGCCCGGCATCTCTCAGGTAGGGAAAACATGGCAAGCCCGTTCTTTCACTGATAAACAGTATCAGTCGGTTAACTTTTACTGAATTTAATTCATTGAGTATTTTTATAAGCAGGTCAGCCCTGAGATTCATCAGACCTTCCATGATTTGTACTGTTTCAGTTACTGTATTCAGTGAAGGAGTTTGATTCAGCATTTCAACAACCGCTAATTCCGGTGAAGATATTTTAATCTTAAGTGTATTTTCTGTGTGATCAGTAAAATAGCCGGAATCAGAATAATTGAACTTTTCTGTTTTAACTGATTTTATTTTGTTTTTCCAGACACTTCTGAACCATTCAGGCAACAGGACATCTCCGGAATAATACAGGTGAAAATTATCAGTTGTATCAGACATATAATGCCCGAATCCTTTTAATATCAAAGCAGTTTTACCTCCCGGATGCAATTTCAGTCCAATACTTCTCTGTAAGGAATAAACGGCACCATGAAGTTCTATAACGTCACCATTTAACTTATATGCACCTCTGCCCAACGGCTGAAGCCACCCGGACTTCACATACTGCGCCACCAACTGATAGCTGATATCTGCCGCAATCAGTTCCTTTGTGCTTTTCACAGTGCCTTTGGGCCAGATACTTAACAATTGGTTTATTTTTTGCATTGCAGTTATATTATTTCTTTATTTATACATATTATTTCAAACCAAAATACTGATTTAATCTTTAAATTACAAGTTCATCATTCGTTTAACAACATCACACCATATCTTTCCTGTGGTTCGGTCAAATTCATACCGTGAACTATCAGCTTACATTCAGTATGCATCTCTTAATTCTGTCAAAATACCTGTTAACGTCAAATTTCAAAATTAATGACGCAGATAATTTTCAAACTTGCCTTCTTGCTTTTAAGTAAAAAATTTTCGTAAATTCAAACCATGGTTTATTGACAATTATATAATGCATTAAGCATAGTCTTTAAGCCGGCTAAAAAATGAACGCAATCGGGTCAATCTAAACCCGGCTGCCGTTAAGGGTATATTTGTGTATCACCCCTCATGCAAGCCTTGAAAAAACCTTAATTAATCACCGGATTTACTTATGAACGATAAAGCATTAGCCGCTCTTGGCGAGGTTTTTAAGTCTGAGTTGAATGTGTCTGAAAACTGGGAACTCTATGCAGAGAATCTCTTTCCTGATAATGAGCACAAAGTCATAACCGTGCTTTTTACGGCAGACGGAGAAAAAGGAAAAATCAGTGTGAATTACAAAGGCACTGATATCTCACCCTATGATAATAGTTCATACAGGAAGTATCTTTACAGAAGAGGAAGCCCGAACGGAGGTGATATTACACCCACCACGAAATTCAGCGGCATTGACTCTGCGGAAACTCTTAAGTCAAAAAAAGTGGATACTATTCTGAATAATGTTCTCAGACGTATAGTTGATCTCGCAGATAACAATTCTGAAGATGAAACTGCCGAGAGGGAAATTTTCATTCGGATAACCGATCTCTGGCGCAACAACTATGAAAAAATCAATACCGATATCCACAACATTTATAGTTCCCTCTCAAAGGATGAAAAATTCAAATGCGGAATTACAATCGGATTAGTCAGAAACGGTGAACTCTTACGTAATGACAAGTTAAATCTGCTGAAAAAAGCACTGATCCTTGACGGCACGGAAGGCATGAGTGTTTTCACGGGTGTCAGATCTGAGGGTGAAAACAGACAATGTTCTGTCTGCAATGAGATTAAACCCCGCCTCCACGGTTTTGCCGCCCCCTTCAAATACTTCACAGTTGATAAAAAGGGATATATTTCAAATTACTTCAATCTGAAACTGGCATGGAAAAATTACCCCGTCTGTGAGGATTGTGCACAGAATCTCTATCTGGGCTCCAGAATGCTGAAAGAAAATCTCTTTTTCCGGTTTTACAGGAGAAATTATATGGCTGTGCCCCGCCTGCTTACCGGAAATGAAGCAATGCTCGGCAGCCTTGTGAATTTTCTGAAAGAGCTTAAGAGTAACCTGAAGGAGGCAGTTTCAGAAGAAGATATTGTCATGGAATACATTGCATCAAGCGAAAACTACTTTTTCCTTGACCTGGTCTTCATAGACTACGATGCAAAATCACAGACAATGAAAATCAAAAGCCATGTTGAAGAAGTGCTCCCCTCCAGGTTCAGAACATTGTTCAAGGAAGCAAGAGAGGCAGTAAACGATCATATAACATTCACCAATTTCCTTGCATTTGAAGAATTTTTACAGGGTTCAAAAAAACAGGCAGAGATATATAAATTCAGATTCAGATTCGGTTATCTCCTTCAGTTTTTTGATGACGAAGATTATTCACCAATTCAGAATGCATTTTACGGCAATAAATTCAGAGAGAAAAACCTCTTTGAAAGATTTATGAATTTTTACCGTGATAACTACAGCCTGAAACTTCAGGGCAAGCCCTATCACTCCCTCAGAAAAACCGTTATTGAAGCAATAGGGGTGATACTTTATCTGAGTGAACTCGGGCTGCTGGAATTTAACAAAATCAACTATGAGGTTAAAATGGAAAACAAAACAGAAAATCTGAAAAAAGAGAGCAGCTTTGACCTTGAGCGGCTCAAGGAGTTCATTGAGGCAAATCCTCAGTTTTTTGACAGGAAATATAAAATCGGGCTTTTTACCCTGGGTATTCTGATCAAACTTGTAATGAACATTCAGAATGCAAACCTTGGCAGCACTCCGTTTGAAAGAA
>JABWCA010000249.1 GCA_013359345.1 Ignavibacteriaceae bacterium | reverse complement strand
TCAAAAACCTATTACGAAGCCACAATTAAATCGATAGAGAAGATCAGTATTCCCGAGTTTAATGAGGAGCTAATCACTGCAAATACAAGCTATAAATCGATTGCAGAGTGGGAAGAAGCTGTAATGGCTTACCATAATGATCTGGCTGATCAGAAACTCAAAGAAGCATTTTACCGTGAAGCTGATGAACTGCTGCTTGAAAAAAATCAATTCACCGTTCCTCATGCTCCGGTTCACAATTATGCATATCAGCTTGCTGATGATGAGCTTAAAAGAGCAAAAGAGAGAAATCAGAAACTGCAGCTTTCAAGAGACAGAATAGCCCATCTTTATGAGCCTTATGCTGAGCGCAGCCTTAAACTTTTTATGATCAGAGATGCTATCATTAAAAAGGAAAACATCACTCTTACTGATGAAAAGATTCAGGAGAAAGCAGAAAAAGACGCAAAGATGTATAACATGCCCGTTGAACAGCTTGTTGAGTATCACAAGGCTAATTCAGTTTCTGCTCTCACTAATGAGATTTTCTATGATTTCCTCTATAACGGAAATAACATCATGAAAATTGATCCCGAAGAATATGCTAAAAAACGCGAGGAGAAAGATAACCGCCTCGCCGCTGAAGACGCTAAAAAAATGGAAGAACATCATCATGAACACGATCACGACCATGAACACCACCACCATGACCATGAATAGACATTTTGAAATTTACAACCAGCTGGTTCCTTATGTTATTGAGCAGACCGGACGCGGTGAACGCGGCATGGATATCTACTCAAGACTCCTCAGAGAAAGAATAATTTTTCTCGGAAGCGCAGTTGATGATCACGTTGCAAGTCTGATTGTTGCACAGCTTATATTTCTTGAGGCAGAAGATCCCAATAAGGATATCTATCTTTATATAAACTCACCCGGCGGCAGTGTTACTGCAGGGCTTGCTATATATGATACAATGAAATTCATTAAACCCGATGTATCAACTATCTGTGTCGGTATGGCAGCTTCAATGGGTGCTGTTCTCCTTGCCGGCGGTACAGCAGGCAAAAGATCTTCACTCCCCCATGCCAAAATTATGATCCATCAGCCCTGGAGCGGCGGTATCTCGGGTCAGGTAACTGATATCCAGATACAGGCTGCCGAAATGCTTAAAACGAGAGACACTCTCTATCAGATTCTCAGTGAGCACTCAGGCAAAGCTGTTGAGCAGATCACAAAAGACTGTGAACGTGATTATTTCATGACTGCACAGGAAGCTGTTGATTACGGACTTATTGATACAATAATCAGCAAGAGAAAATAAGCTCTTTATTTTTCTTTTCTCTTTTTGTTTAATATTATTATTTTGGGAAAGCGGTTCTTGATGAATCGCTTTCTCTTTTTAAAGAACTCTTCTCCCCACCGGAACGCATGAAAAAATTAACGGCTGTTATTACTGTTTTATTGATTACCGTCATTTCTGCCCAGGATAAAAAGGCACTGAATGATTATGTGAACAACTTTGTGAAGCTGTACAATGTCCCTTCCTTTGCTGCAGGTATCGCCGATTCAAAAGAAATTATCTGGAGTTATGCCACAGGATTTTCAGATCTCGAAAATGAGGTTCCTGCAAGCACAAAATCAGTTTACAGGATTGCATCGGTATCAAAAGCAATAACCGGGGTGGCAATTCTGCAGCTTGTTGATGCCGGTAAAATCAGACTCGATGATGATGTCAGGAAATATATCACCTGGTTCCCTAAAAAGAATTTCACGATCACGATAAGGCAGATTCTGAACCATACTTCCGGAATAAGGACTTATAAGAGCAGTGAAGAATTTAACTCAACCAAAGCTTTTTCAGGCTTTTATGACGCCATAATGTCATTTGCCAATGACACTCTTATGGCAAGGCCCGGCACAAAGTATATATATTCCTCTCTTGCTTATAATCTTCTTGCCGTGGTTATAGAAACAGCCTCAAAAACATCATTCGCCAATTACCTTCAGAAAAACATTTTTGACCCTGCAGGAATGAAATCAGCAATTCTGGATTATCAGTCCAAAATTATCCCGAAACGCGCCAGGGGATACTCAAGATATGAAGACCGGTTTCTGAAAAACGCCCCGCTGGCAGACCTTACAATCAAATATCCCGGCGGCGGCATATTATCTAACCTTGAAGATCTTCTGAGATTCGGGATTGCCCTTAACAACGGGCGTTTGCTCCGTCCTGCCATGCTTGATACTGCATTCACTCCCGGCACCCTTCTGAACGGGAACAAAATTGAATACGGACTCGGATTTGCAACATTTAAGGATCCCGAGGGAAGAAAATACTTTGGCCATCTTGGAGGAGGCACAGGATTCAAATCGGCACTCCTTATTCAGCCCGATGAGAAGCTGACAGTTGTTTATCTCACCAACATACAGGATGATTATCTCTACCATCCACTTTACAATCTTTTATCAATTTACAGAGGTGAAAAACATGAACCTCTCCCCATTCCCTATGCTGATACCCTCTACAGGATTGCAAACACTTTTTCGGCAGATTCTGCTATTTCGTATTATGAAAGAATTAAAAACCCGGATGCAAGTAAAGCTTTCCTTTATACATCGCTTATTAATGCCGCCAAATTTCTTCTTGCAGTTAAAAATAACAAGGCGGCCATTCAGCTTTCATCACATGCTGTGATTCTTAATGATAATTCAGTTCCCGCTCTCCTTGTTCAGGCAGAGGCATTTTATAATGACAACAATAAGGGGCTGGCATTAAAAATCTACCGGAAAATTCTTAAGCTTGACCCCGATAACTCCAGGGCAAGATCAATGATAAGCCGCATTATGAAAGAAACCGGCCTTAAGTGAGTTTTACGGCTTTAAAGGGGGCTGTTTTTCACCCCTTTTGCTTATGAACTCATTAAAAAAAGACCGTGTTATACAGATATGATTGGCATACGATTTTCACAGTTTGACCCGAATGATTTTGGCGGTAAATCACCGTTTGATTCTCTCCTGAAACTATTTCTTCAGCTGGTTAATATTACCAGCGGCGATGTATCTCAGGCGCTCTCCATTCTTAGCGAACTTGACAGGAAATATAACCTCACTTCCGATGGCTACGGCGTCGGTGATTTTATACAGGACCTCAAAGACCGCAATTATATCTCCGATGAAAATCGGGACGGCAGTTTCAATCTCACGAAGAAATCAGAACAGTCGATAAGAAAAGAATCCCTTGAAGAAATCTTCGGTAAATTAAAGCGCTCAGGGGCAGGCAACCACCCGACAAATTTTGCCGGTCAGGGCGATGAGTTCACTTCAGACCGGAGAGAATATATTTTTGGCGACACTCTTGATCAGGTTGATCTTACATCATCAATAAAAAATGCTCAGATAAACCACGGCATTGATGATTTCAGGCTTACCGAAAATGATCTTGAGATTCAGGAAAAAGACCTTAAAACTATCACATCAACTGTGCTCCTGATTGATATCTCTCACTCAATGATACTGTATGGTGAAGACAGAATCACTCCTGCAAAAAAAGTGGCAATGGCGCTTGCAGAGCTTATCACTCAGAAATATCCTAAAGACACACTTGATATCATTGCTTTCGGAAACGATGCTTTCCCGATAGAGGTTAAAGACCTTCCCTATCTTCAGGTCGGGCCGTATCATACAAATACCGTTGCCGGACTCCAGATGGCGATGGAGATTCTTAAGCGCAGGAAAACTCACAACAAACAGATATTCATGATCACCGACGGCAAGCCAACTTGTCTTAAAATCGGTATTAAATATTACAAGAACAGCTTCGGGCTTGACAGGAAAATAGTCAACAAAACCCTTGATCAGGCGGCAATAGCAAGACGCCGTAACATCCCGATTACAACTTTTATGATTGCAAATGATCCGTATCTGCAGAGATTTGTACAGGAATTCACCGAAGTGAACAACGGACGTGCTTTTTACAGTGATCTCAACGGGCTGGGTCAGTATGTGTTTGAAGATTTTATAAAGAACAGAAGAAAAAGAGTCAGATAAATGAGCAGTTTAACAAACATCCGGACACTTGGCGAACTTAAACAGACTTCATACAAACCGAAATCCATCAAGGAAGAGCTCCGCGATAATCTCATCCGCGATATGAAAAAAGGAACAGAGACTTTCAAAGGTATTCACGGTTATGAAGACACGGTGATTCCGGATATCAAACGGGCAATTCTTTCACGGCATAATATTATACTGCTCGGCCTCCGCGGTCAGGCTAAAACAAGAATAGCCAGAATGATGGTTAACCTGCTTGATGAGTATATTCCTGTGGTTAAAGGAAGTGAAATAAATGATGATCCTTTCAGACCGGTCTCATCGCAAGCGCGTGAAATTGTTCTTAAGCATGGCGATGATACAGAAATAGAATGGGTTCACCGTGAGAGCCGCTATGCTGAAAAACTTGCTACACCCGATGTATCAGTTGCAGATCTCGTGGGTGATGTTGACCCCATCAAGGCAGCAGCACTTAAACTCCCCTATTCTGATGAAAGGGTTATACATTTCGGACTTATTCCCCGCTCACACAGGTCTATTTTTGTAATAAACGAACTCCCTGATCTGCAGGCACGCATTCAGGTTGCACTCTTTAATATTCTGCAGGAAGAGGATATTCAGATCCGCGGCTTTAAGATGAAACTGCCACTTGATATCCAGTTTGTCTTCACCGCAAATCCCGAAGATTACACAAACAGAGGCAGTATTGTAACTCCTCTGAAAGACAGAATTGACTCACAGATTTTAACACACTACCCTAAATCAATTGAGGTTTCAAGAATAATCACTGACCAGGAAGTCAATCTTACCAGAGAACAGAAATCAAAGGTAAAATGCAATGATCTTGTTGCAGTTCTTCTTGAACAGATTGCGTTTGAAGCCAGAGGAAGTGAATACATTGATGAGAAAAGCGGCGTTTCGGCAAGGCTGACCATTTCAGCTTACGAAAATCTGATCTCCACCGCCGAAATGAGAATGCTCCTCACAAACAGTAAAAATGAGCAGGTCAGAATTGCTGATTTATACGGCACTGTGCCTTCAATAACAGGTAAAGTTGAACTCGTGTATGAAGGTGAACAGGAAGGTCCTTACAAAGTGGCTCAGATTCTGATTGGTAAGGCAATAAAAACCATCTTCACAACAATTTTTCCCTCACCTGAAAACAAGAAGAAAAAGAGCGCAGCCTCAGCAGATGCGGCAACGTACAAAACAGTCATGAACTGGTTCGCAGAAGGTAACAAAATTGATATTCTCAATAACCTGACAGATTTTGAATACCGCAAGGCACTTGATTCAGTTCCGGGTTTAAAGGATCTGGTAAAAACTTATGTGAAAGGGGTTCAGCCCGGAGAAGAATATATATATATGGAATTTGTTCTTCACGGAATGTCTGAGTTTTCACTTTTAAGCAAATCAAAACTTGAAAGAGGCCTTCAGTTTGCTGATATGCTCGGATCAATGCTCAATATCGGCTCAGATGATGACTATGATCTCGATGATTATACAAGGTAAGTAACCTGTTAAATTAGGCAGGCAAAATTTTGCTTCTCCTGGTATGCAGCTACTTAAGCTAGAACAAGCTTTAGTAAACCCTGTTTTGCTGCTTTCTGAGGTAAGAAATGTTTCGGCAAACCCTGTTTTGCT
>JABWCA010000248.1 GCA_013359345.1 Ignavibacteriaceae bacterium | reverse complement strand
GCATTCTGAGATCCTGCTCCATTGTGATCATACCCTGGGCTGAACCCTGGTTGATCATTCCGTATATTTCGGAAATATTATTGTTCTTGATTGCGGCCTGAATGCTGGGCGTAATAAGCATCACTTCTTTAGCGAGCACCCGGCGTCCGTCAATACTGGGCACAAGTTTCTGAGATACAACAGCAGTGAGTGTATCTGCAAGCCTGTTCCTTACTCTTTCCTGCTCAGAGGGATGAACCTCCGCTATAATTCTATCGAGTGACTCCACAGCCGACGATGTATGGAGCGTTGAAAAAACTTTATGACCCGTATCGGCCACTTCAAGCGCTGCCATGATGGTCTCAGGATCACGCATTTCACCGATAATTATGATATCAGGGTCCTGCCTCAGTGCCTGAATAACACCATCCTTAAACGAAGCAACATCCCTTCCCACCTCGCGGTGCCTGATAATGCATTTGCTTGATCTGTGAACAAACTCAATAGGTGCAGCAATAATGATTATGTGAGCATTATCTGTTTCATTATGCATATCAACCAGGGCATCAAGCGTGGCCGATTTACCGGAACCTGTGATACCTGTAACAAGAACGAGACCCTGCTTAACGTTTGCATGATGCATCATTTTCAAAGCCGCAGGGTGAAACCCTAAAGTTTCAACCTTTCTCAGTTTAGCCGCAATAGATCTCATGTTCAGACAAAGGCAATCGAGATCAAAATATGCATCGGCTCTGAACCTGTAGCTTATTGGTGCAAGCGGGTCAGGCTTGAAAGAATAAGAAAAATCCAGGTTCCTGTTAAGAATGAGATTTTTCCGTTGATTCTCGTTAAGGAGATTAAGGATTAAAATTGCGTATTCATCTGTATCAAGCACCGGTAATTGTTCAACTCTGTCTTTCTTACCGAACACTCTCATCCAGATATAACCCTGACAAGCATGACCTCCTATTTCGATATCGGAGGACTCTTTCTTTATCATTGTATCAAGTACAAAGTTAACATATTTTATCAAAGTAACCTTGTGTTCATCGCTGATTTTGTGAAAATTATCAATGAGCCAGGACACTCTTTCAGGTCCGATTACAAATTGCGGAATGGGTTTTTTAAGTTCCGCAAGAATCATCTTAGCCTGTGTAAGCAGGGGATTATTAAAATCTGTCATATGTATTCCTAATCTTCCATTGTTGAGGCAACAACCTCTTCAATTGTAGTTAAACCAAGCTTAACTTTTTCAAGACCTGCTTCTCTGAGTGTAAGGCTGCCGTCTTTTTTAGCCTGAATGCGAACGGCATCTTCATTTACCTCATCACCCGCATTTACAATAGCAGATCTTATTTCTTTTGTAAAATACAGTGCTTCATGGATAGCGACTCTCCCCTTATAGCCTGTGTTGCTGCATTTCGGGCAGCCAGCTGCTTCATAGATATCATACTTCCTCCACTCTTCGGGATCCTGCTCCAGAGTCTTAAGGAGTTCTTCATTAAGATGATCAACCTTACGCTTGCATTCCTGACAGACTTTTCTGATAAGACGCTGTGCCACAATCAGATTGATTGCGTAGGCTATGAGGAAGGGTTCAATACCCATCTTGTAAAGTCTGGATACAGCAGAAGGCGCATCGTTTGTGTGAAGGGTGGAGAATGTAAGGTGACCCGTGTTTGCCAGCTTAATTGCTGTCTCGGCGGTTTCTTTGTCTCTCATCTCACCCACAAGCACGATATCAGGGTCATGTCGCAGGATCGCTCTGATTGCCTGTTCAAAATTCATTTTGGGGCTGATCTTGAGCTGGCGGGCGCCTTTAATAACATACTCAACCGGATCTTCAACTGTAAGCACATTCACTGTGGGATCAATTACCTGATACAATGCCGCCACAAGAGTTGTACTTTTACCACTACCGGTGGGACCCGTCAGAATCACCATACCCTGAGGTTTGGAAATTGCTTCCTCAAAAACCTTGCGGGTATAACCCGTCAGACCGAGCTTATTAAGATCGGTTATAACTTTCCTGTCATCAAGAATTCTTATTACGACGCTCTCAAATTTGTTGCGGAGCTCGGTGCCCACCATCGGAAGCACGGAAACTCTGAATCTGATGATGTGGCCGTCAATCTCTCTCTGAATAAATCCATCCTGAGCTTTCTCTCTTTCAAATCTGTCGAGACCCCTTGATCTGTCTTTAATAACTGCCAGCAGCGCTTCAGGAAAGGTGCCTTCCTGTGCATACCACAACTGCAGGTTTCCGTCAACACGCATCATAATATCAATACGCTTTGCGTGGACAGGAACAAAGTGAATATCGCTCACACCTTTTCTGGTGCCTTCAACCAGGGCTGCCTCAACGAGATTGATAAGAGCAGATTTGTTGATCTCGGCTTCGAGCGCTTCTTCATCAAGCCCGGCCTCGTCAACTTCCGGAATTAATTCCTGCGGAGTTTCCTCAAGATTTTTGAGATACTCATTTTCGGGGGGCAGAATTGTATGAATGAGGTGGTCATAATCAGATCTTCTGATGAATGTCACCTCATACTTCTTGACCTTCAGGTCAAAAGCTATTTTAGGAATCTTTTTATTTGTGGGGTCAACTGCGGCAAGAATCAGTTTATCCTTTACCACAGGATCATTCATAAGAGGTATTACGCGGTTCTCAAGGAGCTGCTTCTGCAGATCATCAGGCAATGCCTTGATGTTCTTCTTGATATCATCAACTCTTTCACTGGTCTGCATCTCCGGTGAAAAATCAACCTTGCGGAAAGCATATAACCCTGCCACTTCCTCAAAAATACGGTCGTGATCATATCCGAAATCCTCAACCAGTATCTGAGCAAGATTTCTCTTAATTTTACCCTGATCATTTGATTTGGCTGAAAGTGCCTTTTCAAAGATCTGGTAGTCAATAATGCCTTTTTTTAAGAGAATGTATCCGATTTTATCTGTAGTTTCGAGCTTGGGGTCAACCATTCCTTATCCGGTTTATCAAAATATTCCTGTCTGTATTCAACCTTCTTCTGCGATGGACTTATGGTTGCGGTTTCGGCCGAAACAAGAGTCAGGAGAGTCATTACAATCATGATGAACAAAGCAATAAAAACCTGAATTACCTCTATTATGTTTTTTAATTTATAAACTGTTTCACTTTCGTAGTAGTTGGCGAGCTGTAACATACTGTTTTTAATGTTACCGGTTTCCTCACCTCCGCGAATTCTGGAAATAGCCGTTTCAGTAAGCACCTGAGATGCAGCCAGCGCCTCGGTGATCCCGATACCCTGCTTGGTCATGAGCGGTATGGAAACCTTTTTAATTCTCTCTTCAAAATACCTGTTGTCTGTTGCTTCGGCAGAAATTCTTATAGGCGTGATGCTTTCTGCAGAACCGCTGTACAATGTGTAAAACACTCTGCAGAAAACCTCGATACAGGTTTTGTGTATCAGGTTGCCCATGATAGGTATCTTAAACATATACTTGTCTTTAAGATACTGTCCTCTTTCAGTGCTGAAAAACGAAACGACGGCTATTATAGGAATAAAAACGGCTGCCAGAATCAGAACAGGATTCTCAAGCAGAAAATCACTCAGATCAAGAGTGAATTTGGTCATTGGGGGGAGCTCAATTCCGAATTTCTTAAACAGTTTTGCTGTTTCAGGGAAGATATAGGTTATGTAGAAAAACACTGCGCCAAATAAAACAAGAATAGTGATAAAAGGTGTTACAAGTGCGCTTTTAAGGTTTTTTCTGAATTCTGATTTTCTTTCCAGGAACTTGGCAGTGGCTCTGTAAATTTCGGTCATGTTACCGCTTTTTGATGCCAGACCCAGCATGAATGCGGTGAATTTACCAAAAACCGACTGATATTTAAGAAAAGTCTGTTCGCTATCAACACCCTTCTTAAGATCATTGTTGATCTCCTTGAGTGTTTCTCTCAGAACTTTATTGTTTGTGTCATTAATCAGAAAGGCGAGAATTTCACCGTAGGGAAGTTTCTGGTCCATCAGCTCAGCCGATATTCTCACGAACATGAGTATATCCTGCTGAGGTGGTTTGCCGGCAATATCAAACAACTTTGCCCTTACGTAATAAACCTTATAACCAAGCTTGAGAAACGCATCAACAACCTCTTTTTTGTTGTATGCTTTCTGTTCTCCGAATATAGGTTTTTCGTTGCCTTTGGAAACTTTGTAAAGGTAAGCTGTTTTTTTCTCTGTTGAAAGGAGCTTAAGACTGCCCTGCTGGATCAGTTTCTGAATCTTTTTCTTACCTTCAGAGGTAGAAGCAGCGGAAACGGTTCCTGTGATAATCTGGCCGTTCTGGCGTTCAGCTGAAAATTTTAATTCTACCATAATATACAAAAAAAGGACTGCCCCAAGGTAAGCAAAGGGCAGTCCGGCAATATTAAATTAGTCGTTAACGTTTGTAACGGTTGAGGTGATTGCACTTGGGCCTATTACCATGGTAACTTCAAGTGTGTCGCCTGCATTATTAACATTTTTGCCTCGACCGACCAGGGTTACTGACTGAGCTGCTACAGTGGCCTGATACCAGCCATTAGCATTCTGGGAATAGCTTCCGGGAATAGTCCAGCCGGTAAAAGTGTTACCGCCACCTCCCATGGAAGTGGGTTTCTTGTAGAACTGCTGAGCCATAGCAGTAAGGTTCGTCAAATCGCTTATAATTGCGTCATTATTAGCATTTAATGAGGAGGTCGTAAACACGTTAAGACCTACTACAATGGCAATACCAACGATGATAACGCCTAAAACGATTAAGAGAAGTTGTTGTTGACCCATAAGTAATCCTCTTTGATTATTTGATGATTAAGTTGATTGATATTGATTATTTATTTAACTATGAAACTTCCTTCGTTAAATAATTCCTGTTTTCTTCTTTCAGACTCCTCGTGAGAAGCAATCTTAAAATACTCTGAAGTCATTCTTTCCAAATTTTTTGCCAGATTCAGCATGACATCTTTTGCGATTTCAGGATGATCGGCTATCAGAAGATCAATATCACTGGGTATTGGTACAACTGTTGTTGTTTCAAGGGCTCGTAATGTTGCAGTTCTTGTTTTACCAAGAATTGCACTCATCTCTCCGATGATAACCCCGGGCTCAGAGAAAGAACCAACCAGGATGTTGCCTTTGTAAACCCCTATATTCCCTTTCATTAATACATAGAAATGGTTGGAAGATTCGCCTTCCCTTACTATTTCCTCACCTTTATCAAAAATCATTTTAACCTCCCGGAGATTAACAACTCAAAGATACAAAAATTATCGCTTATCGCACTATTAAAAAAATCAAACATCACAGAAACTGAATAAAAATCATTAAAATCATTTTTTACTCAAGTCTCACTGAAGTGATGGATTTCGGATATATGGTCATCTGTACTCTCACCGGGTCGGTCCCCGAATAGCTCCCGACATCGGTGCCTTCAATTACAACCATCTGTGAGGTGATTGACGATACGCTGAATATCCCGTTGTACGTGGTATCAAAGGATGCCGGTATATACCAGCCGGTGAATGAGTTGCCGCCTCCGCCAAGTACTGCCGGCTTAAAATAATATTCCTGCGCCCTGCGTGCAAGCTGGGCACAATCCAGAACAAGCTGTTCTGCCTTCTGGTCTGTAGCTGTCTGATTATAAACGTTTATGCCGATTATTATGGCAATCCCGACTATCATCATCGATAAAACAATAAGTAATAACT
>JABWCA010000247.1 GCA_013359345.1 Ignavibacteriaceae bacterium | reverse complement strand
ACTTGTTGCGGTGGATCCTGAAAAGGGGGGCATTAATCCTGATTACCTGAACAGTAACGCAGAAAGGGGTAAGCCTGAGTATACGGTATTGATAAGTGATGAAGAAGTTGAATTCAGAGTGAGGAACTGAAATGGAAGATAATATGAACTCACGTTCTGAATATGTGCCGAAGAACCGGTTAGTGAGATGGCTTATAGTTATCGGTGCGGGGACAGCTTTTTTTTACCTTCTTGATTTTGTGACAGGCAGCTATATTTTTATCCCCATGCAGACTCTGCAGGGTTGGAATGCGGAAACATTATCTGTAATCAGAGGTGAAGGGTACGGGTGGAACCAATTACTAAGCGCATCAGAATTCCTGATTTCGCTGATAATCGTCTTTTTGATTATCCCTTATATCTTTTACAGATCTTTTGGTGCATGGGTCGGTAACAGCAGCGGTAAAAGTGAAGAGATTAATCTTAACCGGGCTTACACAGGTCTGGCTTTGACATCCGTTTATCTTTTAGCTCTTGCCATCTTTCCATGGAAGGTTCTCATTCAAAGCAGTGATATTTTCACGTCACAAACCAATAAAATCAGGAAAGAGTATTACCGGCAGGCGCTTGATATTGCGCTTCAGGAAAAAGGACTTTACCTCCGTAACATGGCCTCCGGGGATATAAACAGCCTGCAAGGCGTAACAGATTCGGTGATAAACTCCGCGGAGCCGGGGAAATATCTCAGAGTGACAGGATTCCCGGAAAGGTTTCATAAAAATGACGCCGGACCCCATATTAAAAGCTATCTGCTCAGAAGAACAGAAACTGATACCATCTGGCATCTTACCGCTATATCTGATGTTATGGGCAGCGATCCGGTTTTTATCAATGCAAATGGTAAAAGGGGATTAATTCAGAGAACTCTTGAAATAACACCTTCAGGGCAAAGGATTTTATATCTGCCGGGGAGCTGATAAAAGCAAAATGATTTAATCTGATTTCGGGAAGTATTCTCCCGGGAAAGCATACCCCCTTCACCGCCCGGTACACAACCCCGGAACATACTGTGAGTAAACCATAAATAATGATGCATAATGCGTCAGGAACGGAGATATGGTATGTTTCACGAAAGACAAAATAACGGCTGGCTTATGGTTGAAAAGCCGCATGAAGATTCTCAGTTCAAAGTTCTTCTGCTGCCCGGACTCCATGGTTCAGACCTTGTATTCAAGCGGCTGATGAAAAGCAAAGTCACAGAGAACACAGGCATCCATTTTATTGCCGCAAATCCTCCCGGATTTAAGGGTCTTGATGTTCCCGCGGGATTTGATTTCAAAGTTGAGAGCTTTGCGTACCTTTATGAACAGATGGCGGCAGCAGAGAATATCGGGATGCTCATTGGCCACAGCTTTTCAGCAAATGTTCTGATAGAAGTGGCAGCACGCGGCAACTTCAAAGGCAAACTGGTGCTCATCTCCCCGTCACTTTACCGCTCTGCTGAAATCAGGGATCTTCTCACTCTTGATTCCCTGAGCAGAAAACCGCTCGTAAGCGGAGTGACCTGGAGGCTGACTTATATGATGATGGATAAGGTATTCAAGCCATATTTTAACACGAAATCCGAACTTTCGGAAGCAGTCACGGCCGGCAGGATGATTCCTTTTGAAACTGCACGCAAAACACTGATGGGTTACTTTGATCATCTGGATGAAAACGGTAATCTCACGGAGAAAATACGCAAGACAAGGATTCCACTCTGGTATGTGCGCGGCAGTTTGGATGATATTAGGTTCACAGAGAAAGACAAGGCCGGAATAATGCAGTCAAAATTTGTGCATTATGAAGAGATTCACGGCGCCCGCCATTTTGCAATGATTGACAGACCCGATGATGTGGCGCGCGTAATTTTAAACGCTGTCTCTGACTGAACTCTGCCGCAGGATACCGATCTGATTTTTCCGGAGAGTTTAACCGGGTGAGTTTTCTCTGAAACCACAGAATCAGGATAACTGAACACTCTTTTATTGCCGCAGTCTGTTGCCGGCAATGAATTTGAGAGCGATAGGAAATCTGCGTGCCCATGCCCTTTCTGAATGATCATCGCCGTCAAACTGTAATGAAAGAAAATTTCCGGTGCCATAACCCGCATTAATAAAGACGAGGTCTGCAAGCCGCTGAAAACGGGGATAATTCTCATCAAGCGTTTTATTGCCGTGATCAAAATAGAGTCTGTGAGTTTTGGGATCGGGTAAGTTCTCTTTCAGATAGCCGGTCAGTGCGGCAGGTATTGCCTCATTATATGAGAGCATCCCCGTCCAGTGAGTGGAAAGACATGCCGCCGCCCCGAAAATCTCAGGGTACTCACATATTGCGTACAGGGTGATGAGTCCCCCGCTGGATGATCCGCAGATAAAGGTGTTTTCACGGTCGGTGAGGGTTGACCAGCGCGCATCTATCAACGGCTTGAGTTCTTTTACTATAAATTTCAGATATTCATCAGCAAGGGGTTCTCCCGTGAAAAGTTCTCTGAGTCTGCTTTGCTCAGGTTCCGGTATTGCGGTAAGAACTTTTTCAGGGAAAAACTCGGTGCGTCTTTTTTTACCGTTATTAGGGATGGCAACAACAATGAGATCCCGTATCTCACCTGATTTAATCAGTTCTGCCGCAGTTTCATCAACGCGCCATTCAAGTCCGTTCCATGCCGAAGCAGTATCAAAAAGCATAAGTCCGTCATGCATGTAAAGCACCGCATATTTTTTCTGCGGGGAATAATCTTCAGGAAGCCACACATCAGCGCTTCGGGAATCAATAAACTGAGACTGCACAAATATCCTCTCAATCCTGCCGGAGGTTACCCGAGGGAGTGAATCAGCAGAAGGTTCTGTGCCCGCAGCATTTGCATGAATTACTGCAGTGGTAAAAATCACAAAAGCTAATGAAGAAACAGCAATGCACTTATTTGTGAAAGAGGGGGGCCGGGGACTGAACATATCTTCTCCATATAAAAATTTAACCGGATAGCTAAAAATTCCGAAAATAATTTGGAATTATCAAAAGCACTCCTTATTTTACCCCTCAGTTAATTAACCAATTAGTTAAATACAATTTAATATCAGTATGAATGACCAGTTAAGCATGACATTTTCTGCGCTCGCAGATCCCACAAGAAGAGCAATACTTACGCGCCTGAGTAACGGCGAGGCAACAGTGAATGAGCTGGCCGTGCCTTTCAGAATCAGCCTGCCCGGCATCTCCAAACATCTTAAAGTGCTTGAGAAAGCGGGGCTCATTGAGAGGTCAAAGCATGCACAGTGGCGCAAATGCACCCTGCGACCCGCTCCGTTAAAAGAAGCCAATGACTGGATTGAACAGTACAGCCGGTTCTGGGAAGAAAGCCTGAACCGTCTTGAAGAATATCTTAAAACATTAAACACAATGGAGAAAAATGATGAATGATCAGATTTCCGGAGCCGGCTCCGTGAACACTTTCCTTTTAATCAGAGAAGTTGATGCCCCGCGCCAACTTCTTTTTGATCTCTGGACAAAGAAAGAGCATATTGAAAAGTGGTTTGGTCCGGGAGGATCAAAGATTGTGAACTGCACTAATGATCTGAGACCGGGAGGAATGCTGCATTACGGAATGGAGTTCCCAAACGGATTTGTAATGTATGGCAGATGGGTGTATAAGGAGATTGTTCCTCCTGAGAAGCTTGTCTTTATTGCCTCCTTTTCTGATGAAAATAAAGGAATAGGCCGTCACCCAATGGCAGAGGGCTGGCCTGCAGAAACTCTGTCTGAAATCATTTTTGAAGATAAAAACGGAAAAACTCTCCTGAAAATGAGCGCAACCCCCGTTAATGCTTCGGAAGAGGAAGAAAAGCTTTTCAGAGAAGGATTCGGCTCAATGGAAAAAGGCTGGGCCGGTACATTCAGACAGCTTGAAGAGTATCTTGATTTAATTAAGAATTAATTTCAGGGAGTAAAAATATTATGAGTTCAGAACTGAATCATGGTGATTCATCACGTGAAATGGTGGTTATCAGAACAATAAAGGCTCCCCGTGCAAAAGTGTATGAGGCATTTGTTTCTGACGGAATAGAAAACTGGTGGGGTCCCGACGGATTCACCACAACCACTTTCAAAAGGGATGTGAGGCCGGGCGGCTCGTGGATATACATTATGCATGGCCCTGACGGCACTGATTATAACAACAGGATAGATTATACGGACTTTATTCAGGATGAGCTGATCAGATACGAGCACGGAACGGGTGACCCAGGTGTGCCGGCTGACTTTATCTCTGAAATCAGCTTCAGGGATGTGCAGGGCGGTACAGAAGTTACATTAAAGGCAACATTCAGAACAGCAAAACTCAGAGAAGACGCTTTCAGGTTTGGCGCGGCTGAGGGGGGTCAGCAGACCCTCGGCAGGTTAGAGGCATTTTTAATTGGCAGACAAGTTTAACTTAAAAAAAGAAGGAGCAGGCATGCCTGTATTACAACCATATCTCGTGTTTAACGGGAATTGCGAAGAGGCGTTTAATTTTTATAAATCAGTGTTCGGCGGTGAGTTCGGTATGATCTCCAGGTTCAGTGATATCCCGGCTGAATTTGCTCACCCCGAAGCGGAAAAAGATAAGATCATACATATATCACTCGCAATCGGGAAAAGCTCGGTGCTGATGGGATCAGACAGCCCTGAGGCATACGGAACGATGAAAAACGGCGATACAATGTCGGTTTTTATTGAAACTGACAGCGCCTCACAGGCCGATAGTTTCTTTGCGGGACTTGCTGAGGGCGGCAGAATCAACATGCCCATGGCTGATACTTTCTGGGGATCATGGTTCGGCATGGTGACAGATAAGTACGGCATTAACTGGATGATAAGCTATCAAAAGCCACAGAACTGAAAGTGAAAAAATATTGCTGAAACCTGTCAGAGAATATTTTTCAGGAAAGAATACAGAAGTATAGTATTTCTTTTTGGGAAAAAATTATATACATTATTCCACAGTTGATTTTAAGTTTTCGGGCAAGGTGGGGGTTTCCTCAATTGGGTTCCCCCTTTCCGCCGGTTTACAGACATGGTGCTTTTAACCTGTGGTTAATATCCTGCCATTCTCTGTGACGGAATGTCTGAAAATGCTTTCGAATATTATTTGTCAGGAAATTTTTTACTCCGGCATATAATACACACCGGAAAATACTCTTCCCCTTATGCCGCCGCAAAGAATAACACTGCTGATTAACGCCGTATAACATCTCTGTGAAAGGAGTCATAAAATGAGTCATTCTAAAGATGTGAAGAAGGTTGCAAGCAAAAAACCTTCGAGAACGATTAAAGAAAAGAGAGAGGCAAAACGCCTGAAGATTCAGGAAAAGACAGCAAAACAAACTGTTATAAAGACTAATCAATCATAAGGCATATTTTACTCTTCATCATTGTAAGTCCGGTAAGCGGTATACGGCAAAACACAGAATTTCTGCCGGAGGGATTTTTGTGTGCCGTCAGTGAAATCCGGATGGAACAGAATGATCAGTTTCCGGTTTGCAGCCCCGTTTATAATGACATCCCGGGTTTTAAGTTAATCCGTGGAATTGGGGATCGCCGACGGGATTAAATCAATGCCGTTTTACAAGATTACATTGTGCGACTCCGGCCGGAGTCGGATATCGCTTTTTTTGCATCAGGTTAGTATTGTGTGATTCCTCCGGAATCACCGCCGTTGGTTTG
>JABWCA010000025.1 GCA_013359345.1 Ignavibacteriaceae bacterium | reverse complement strand
CGCTCTATTTTCATCGGGTCAAAGAAATTGAATCCTTTAATGCCGCCAAAATATATGATTCCTGAAGGGGATTTGTAATAAGCATTAGTATTGAATTCATTATCCTGCAGTCCGTCTTTCACGGTATAATTCCTGAAATTTTTCTGTGCCGGATCAAATTCAAACAATCCGCCGTTTGAGCTTAACCAGAGCCTGCCTGCGGGATCTGAGATTATTCCGTAAGTGAAGCTGTTTTTGAGCCCGTCTTTTTATGTAAGCCTGTAAGCCTTGTTTTCTTTCAGATTATACAGGCATATTCCCTCACTGGTTGCCATCCAGATCTTACCTTTATCATCAATCATGATGCTTCTTACCATGTCAGAATTTATCGAGTTCGGGTCTGAGGGGCTGTGCCTTACATGAGTGATTTTTCCGCTGTTTTTATTATAAATAACAACGCCCTGATTCTGAGTGGCAATCCAGATATTCCCCTCTTTATCCTCAATCACAGAAAAAACAAACGCTTCATTGTTCTGATAGGGATTTTTGTTTATCTCAAGGTTTACATACCTGAAGGTTTCATCAGCAGGATTAAATATATTAAGTCCCTCATCGGTCCCGATGTAAAGAAGCCCGTCATCAGAAATATGAAGTCCGTACACATGATGTCCTGTCAGCTTGTCATTCACCTGTTTCCTGAGGTCGGTGGCTGTTAAAAATTCGTATTTCTTTAATTCATCACTCTTTTTATTGTAACGGTAAATGCCTGAACCGTCGGAGCCAAGCCAGAGAATATCCCTGTTTTTAAGGTCCCTTTTTATGACAAGAATCGGATCAGTGTTAAGCAGGCGGAAATTTTTATCCAGTGTTCCTTTTTTAAAGTTTTCATGAAAATTACTGAATCTGAATAATCCGTTATAACCGCTTACAAAAAGATTACCCTCCTCATCTTCATAAAAGGAGCGGAGGCTGCCAACGGTAAGTGATTCGGTTATTCTGAAAACCAGATTAAAGCGGTTTCTGTAAGGATTAAAAATATTAACCCCGGCACCGTTTGTACCCATCCACATAATTCCGGTGTTATCGCGTGTGATTTTATAGATAAAAGGGTAAGAGAGCCTGTCATTTTTATCGGGGTCAACTCCTATAATCTGCCTGATGTTTTTTTTGGGGTTCCATATTTCGACGCCGTTATCCAGATTTGAAATCCAGATATTGCCATCTTTATCCTTCTCGGAGTCAAGAATTCTGAGGGTGTATTTAATAAAAGTTTTTCTGCTGAGATCAAGCAGTTTATCTGAAAACAATTCTTCAGCAGTGTAATATCTGACCGTGTTATAAAAAAAGAGATAATAGCCTGTATCATCCGCTCTTTCAAGGTCTACCAGCCAGTTCATGTCAAAATCACCTGTGAATGAGGGCTCGGTTTTCCTTACAAACGATTTGTTCTCCTGATCATAAATGAACAATCCGCTGAACGCATAGTGCACAAGAATCTTCCCTTGTTCAAATATCACGTTTACAACATCTTCACCAGAAACAAGATACTGCCTGTCAAGGGGGATTTTCTGAAGCCGGCCGGTGCCGGTTTCATAAGTCTGAAGCCCGTCGGAGGTTGCCAGCCATAATGTTATACCGTTTTTTGAACGGGAGCTGGCAATTTTATTTACAGAGATCCACCGGCTTTTATTTTCGGGCATTGCCGGAAGTGAAATTCTGCTGAAATTATCATATTCGGGATTATATCTTACCAGTCCTTTTTCGGTTCCCACCCACATGGTGCCTTCGGGATCAAGATGGAGTGTGTTAAGCTCATTTGCCGTGATTGTACCGGGATCGGCAGAACTGAACTTATAGATTTTCGGGATGCCGCCTGTGTAACGGTTTAAGCCGAACTTCGTGGCAAACCATATAAACCCGTTTTTATCCTGCAGTATATCAGTCACTCTGCTGTCAGAAATGCCGTCATTAAGCGTTATTCGCTCAATACTGCTTATCCTTACCTGCGCATTAACGAGGCTGATCACATGAAATATTACTAACAGGGCTAAGAGTTTTTTCAAGGGGAAATGAAATCTTTTTGATTGTTAAAAGTAATAAATTATTGATTGATTCTTAAAAGTAAAAGGAGGCATTAAAAAGAGATATACATTTTTCTTTATATTGAAATTCCATTTCTGTGTTAAACCTTTAATTAAAATCTGAATCAACCTTAATTTATAAAAATGTTAACACCATCTGAAAAATATAAGTTTTACAAATCGCAGTTTTTGCTTGATAAGAGAGTCACCTTTCTGAATCACGGTTCTTTCGGCGCCTGCCCTGTGCCCGTTTTCAGAACTTATCAGAAATTCCAGAGAATCCTTGAAAAACAGCCGATAGCGTTTCTTGACAGAAACTATGACCCCATGATGAATCATGCCCGCCATATCCTTGAGGATTATCTGAATGCCGGCAGAGACACTCTTTTTTTCACCCCTAATGTGACAACTTCGCTCAATATTGTTGCCGCTTCACTTGAACTTGGTGCCGGAGATGAAATCCTCACCAGCGATCTTGAATATGGTGCGTGTGACCGTATGTGGGAATTCTATTCTGCTCAGAGAGGTTTTACATACAGGAAAGTTAAAACAACTCTCCCCCTTTCACGTTTTGCGGAAGATTTTATAAGGGAGATAAAAAGCAATACAAAGGTGATCTTCCTGAGCCATATAACATCAGGCACAGCGGTGATGCTGCCGGTGAAAGAGATAATAGCTGAAGCCCGGAAAAGGGGAATACTGACGGTGATAGACGGTGCCCATGCTCCCGGTCAGATTGATCTCAGTCTTTCTGAACTCGGGGCTGATTTATACGGCGGCAACTGCCATAAATGGCTGATGGCGCCCAAAGGTGCGGCTTTTTTATACCAGAATCCTGCCTGCACCGTAAAGCTCAGTCCGCTTATAATTTCCTGGGGGAACACGAATAAAGATTCGGCAGGCTCTTACAATATTGATGAGTTTCAGTATCAGGGAACGCGTGATATTTCCCCCTGCCTCAGCGTTCCCGAAGCTGTAAAGTATAATAAAAGAATGAAAAAGGACGGAGTAAGGGATTATTGCAGAGAGATGATCATTTATTCTGCCGCACTTCTTAAGGAGGAAAACGGACTTGAGCCGTTTGATCAGAGCCATACTGAGGCGCAGCTCCAGATGCTTGCATTCAGGCTGCCGGGCATTGACGGCGCAGCTCTCAAAAAGGATCTTTATGATAAATTCAGAATTGAAATACCGGTGAACCGCTATAACGGCGATTTTCTTCTGAGGATCTCATTTCAGTGCTACAACCGGAAAGAGGATATCCGCAGACTCTCTAAAGCCCTTAAATCACTTTCGGTTACGGGAACAAAACAGTTTAATGCGGGGTCTTAATACTATCTTTAACATGAATCAGCATATTATCAGAAAATTAGCATTCATTATCGTATTAATTGCGGCGGGCACTCTCTGCGCACAGCCTGCCGATTCGTACAACAAGTATCTGCTTGCCCAGTCTTATGAACAGGCGGGTCAGCCCGAAAAGGCTTTATCAATTTATGCTGAAATTTACAATGCATGGCCGCAGAATCCCGAGTATTTTCAGGCATACAATAACCTGCTTGTAAAGCTCAAAAAGTATGACAAGAGCATTGAGATAATCAAAACTGAGCTCAAATTAAAGCCTGCCGATATTAACCTTCACGGGCTGCTCGGGAAAACTTATTTCATGAGCGGAGATGATGAGGAGGCATTCAGGATATGGGAAAACTATCTTGAAACTTATGCAGCAAATCCCGTTGAATATAAGGTGATCTCCAATCTCTGCATTGAGCAGAGAGCATATGAAAAGGCTGCAGAGATCCTCAGGAAAGGGAATGAGCGATTCAGAAGCCCGGCAATTTTCAGCTATGAGATTTCAAATCTTTATTACATACTGATGCAGTACAGAGAATGCGCCCGGGAGCTTCTTTCACTGCTGAAAGCCGACCCCAATCAGTATGGGACAGTGGAAAACAGGTTTCAGTTTTTCGGAACAAAAGAAGAAGCCGTTAAGGATTTTATTGCGGTTCTCGAGGAGGAGAACAGCTCTTTTAATCCCGGCATTGCAAAAATACTCTCAAGGCTCTATTACCAGAATAAAAATTACGCCGCAGCCGTTGAACTTGATAAGGAGATCGATTCTGAATTAAAGGAATCGGGCAGTGCACTGGTTAACCTTGCACAGCGTCTTTCGGCAGATAAACAGTACCGGCTCAGCGTTTCGCTCTTCAGGTATCTGCTTGAAACTTATCCTCAGTCGGGGCTTATACCGGGAATAAAGATAGGGCTTGCCAGGGCGCTTGAAGAATCCATTTCAGAAGAGAGGGAAAATTCAGGCGATGCATGGAAACCCCTGAGGAAACGGATACCGGCCGATCTCAGCCTTTACAAAGAGGCCATAACACTTTACACTGAAATTCAGGGGGATATCAGAAATCCGCAGCTTTCAGCCGAAGCCTCACTGCGGCTTGGTATTTTGTATAAGCAGACAGGTGATTATGATAAGGCTCTTGATTATCTTCTTAAAATAGGTGAAGAGAAAAGAAACACACCTTATGCTGCATCGGCGCTTATGGCGGCAGGCGAAATATATCTGCTGAGGAACAATTTCCCTGATGCAATTAACGCATTCAGCAATGTTCAGAACACTTATATGCCTGATCCTCAGGTTGCAGGCAAAGCAAAATATATGCTGATGCAGTGTTACTTTTTTAAGGGTGACCTTGATAAAGCCTCTGAGGTTCTGGGCCAGCTTATGATTAACACGGGAGATGATGTTAATAACGATGCCCTGCGGTTTTCACTCATACTGAACAAAAATTTTAATGATTCTCTCAGTTTAGTTAAATTTGCAATGGCTGAATACCTCGTTTTTACAGCCGATTACTCCGGAGCAGAAAAACTTTTCAGAGAACTTTCCTTACTCAGGTCTTCATTGCTGATTGTGAATATTTCCGGACTGAGACTTGCTGAGATTGAAACCGTAAGGAATAATTACACGGAAGCACTTGCCATTGCCAATAGGCTTGCTGATGACCCGGTGAATCTTTACGGTGATAAAGCTCTGATGCTGGCAGCCGATATCTGCAGTAAGGGACTTAATGATGCAGGGCAGGCAATTGCTTATTATGAAAAGCTTCTTATAAAATACCCTGCTTCAATTTATCTTGATAAGGCACGAGAAGAAATTAACAACTTAAAAAAGAAATCAATATAATTTATGTCGAACAAACTCACCCCCAAGAATATCAAATGCTCTTTTTGCGGAAGAGACGGGAGAGAAGTAAAGGGAATGATTGCTGGTCCCGATGTCTATATCTGTGACAGCTGCATTGCCAGCAGCGTTGAGATTCTGAAATCGAAGGCTTCAGTGATCAGCAACCCCGCAAAGAAAAACAACAAGCTGAACCCTAAGTTCATTTATGAAACTCTCGGTGAATATGTGATCGGGCAGGAAAGGGCAAAGAAGATCCTTTCGGTTGCGGTCTATAACCACTTTAAGAGAATCAGCCATAATGAAAATTTCCTGGATTATGATGATGTTGAGCTTGAAAAGAGCAATATACTTCTGATTGGCCCCACAGGAACCGGTAAAACCCTGCTTGCAAGAACTCTCTCAAAAATCCTTGATGTTCCGTTTGCAATTGCTGACGCCACCACAATAACCGAAGCCGGATATGTGGGAGATGATGTTGAAACAGTTCTTGTGCATCTGCTTCAGGCCGCTGATTACCAGCTCGATAAAGCAGAGCGCGGCATCGTTTATATTGATGAGATTGATAAAATTGCCAGAAAAAGCGACAGCTCGTCAATAACCCGTGATGTGAGCGGCGAAGGTGTCCAGCAGGCTCTCCTCAAGATTCTGGAAGGCACTGTTGCGGGAGTTCCCCCTAAAGGCGGCAGGAAACACCCCGAGCAGAATCTGATATATGTTAACACCAAAAACATCCTCTTTATAGTGGGCGGTGCGTTTGAGGGAGTTGAAAAAATTATTGCAGAGCGCATCAACAAAAATAAAATGGGCTTCGGAGCTGAGATTAATGAGAAGCTGCATATTGATGATGATCAGATAATGAGCATGGTTATGCCTGAAGATCTTCTGAAATACGGGCTGATACCCGAGCTGATCGGGCGTCTCCCCGTGCTTGCCCCCATGCACTCTCTTAGCAGGGAAGCGCTGAGAAACATTCTCACACAGCCTAAAAATGCAATACTCAAACAGTATAAGAAGATGTTCAAGCTTGAAGGCATTGACCTCGAGTTTGATCCGTTCGCAATTGATGAAATTGTGAATATCGCCATCAAAAGAGGAACAGGAGCCAGGGCGCTGAGATCAATTGTTGAAGATTTTATGCTTGATATAATGTTCACACTGCCCGGTAAATCTCAGAATACAAAGTGCATCATAACCAGAGATGTGGTGCTTAAAGAGGGCGAGCCTATTTTCCTTGAATCTGAGGAAGATGCCAAGTCGGCTTAAATTTTAATGGCGCATCCTTAACCGGGTGCGCCTTTTCTGATTTCTTTCAGACTTGTTTTTTCCTTCCCCTTTCCTGATTTTTGATTTCATGTTATCAATTTTGAAGTTTATGAAAAGAACCCTGTTTATCATTCTCCTTTTAACTGCTTTTGTTTTCCCCCAGGGGAAAATTCTTATCCCGATGGATTTATCACAGACCGACCACCTTAAAGCTTACGGCATTACTTTCAGGGCGCTTGAAACAGGCGTGCTTGCCGATTGGCTGCTTAATTACCGGGGCGGTTCATTCATGCTGGATTATAATGAAAAGGTTATTCTTGAGTGCAGGCTTGAAGGGGTTTTCTTCACACAGATATCAGGCGGGGAAGCCGCATCAATTTATGCCGAGGTTCAGAGTGAAAACAACAACATGGATGTGGTGAGACTGGAAAAGGCACCCAAAATTGCAGTTTACGTTCCCCCCACATTCCAGCCCTGGGATGATGCCGTTACCCTGGTTCTTGAATATGCCGGTGTACCCTATGACAAAATATGGAATGAGGAAATACTCCGCGGCGACCTTTCAAAATATGACTGGCTGCATCTTCATCATGAGGATTTCACGGGTCAGTACGGCAAGTTCTACGCCTCTTTTGCAAATGCTCCCTGGTATATTGAAAATCAGATCAAGTATGAAAGCAATGCAAAGAAACTCGGGTATAAAAAAGTTTCTGAGATGCTCAGGGATGTAACAATTCAGATAAAGGATTTTATCGGCAAAGGTGGGTTCCTTTTTGCGATGTGCTCCGCAACCGACTCATACGATATAGCGCTCGCAGCTCAGAGTACCGATATCTGCGCGGAAATGTTTGACGGCGATCCGGCTGATTCAAAAGCGCAGTCTAAGCTTGACTTTAACTCCTGCCTTGCATTTCATGATTTCAATCTTGAAATGAATCCATACGTCTATGAATATTCTGATATAGATATACAGCCGCTGGAGATCCCGGATCCCGCAAATGACTATTTCACACTCTTTGACTTTTCTGCCAAATATGATCCTGTGCCCACCATGCTGACACAGAACCATGCAAATGTTATTAAAGGCTTTATGGGCCAGACCACAATGTTCAGACGCAAAACGCTGAAAAACTCAGTCATAATTATGGCTGAAAGAAAGAACACTGATCAGGTTAAGTATATACACGGGAATTTCGGGAGGGGTACTTTCACATTTTACGGAGGTCATGATCCTGAAGACTACCAGCATGCGGTTTCAGATCCGCCAACTGATCTCGCCCTGTTCAAAAATTCTCCGGGCTACAGGCTGATTCTTAATAACATTCTTTTCCCTGCAGCAAAGAAAAAGAAACAGAAGACTTAATTCTTAAGCGATTCAAGAAATGCCCTGAGGTCTTTCACTTCCTTAAGTGATGTGCTGCCGTGTTTATCCTTTTCCCCTTTCCGGTTCTGTGAGGGGAGATACACTTCATCAAAGCCAAGTTTTACGGCTTCCCTGATCCTTTTATCAGCCTGACTCACACCTCTGACTTCTCCGCCCAGCCCCACTTCTCCGAACACAACCGAGTGCCTGAAAGGCTTATCAAGCAAAGCAGATACAATTGCAAGGCAGACTGCAAGATCAACAGCAGGTTCAAATATTCTGATACCGCCTGTAAGGTTGAGAAACACATTTTTATCTGAAAGCCTGAATCCCGCACGCTTCTCAATCACGGCAAGGAGTATTGATAACCGTTTCTGATCAAAACCTGTGGTAACACGCTGAGGGTTGCCAAAGTAATTGTTCGTGATCAGTGCCTGAACTTCAACAAGGAGCGCACGGCTGCCCTCAATGGTTGCGGTTATCACTGAGCCCGATACCGCTTCTTTTCTCTCACCAAGAAAGATCAGGCTCGGATTTGAAACCTCTGTAAGCCCTGTCTCATGCATCTCAAACACACCGATCTCACCCGAGTTACCGAAACGGTTTTTCAGTGTTCTGATGATCCGGTAGCTGCCGCTGAGCTCACTTTCAAACTGGATTACTGTGTCAACTATGTGCTCTAGCACTTTGGGCCCCGCAATGACACCCTCTTTTGTGATATGGCCTATTATAACGGCTATCATCCCCGTGCGTTTGGCTGCCTCAAGAATTTTTGCCGCCGATTCACGGATCTGAGTGATTGTGCCGGGAGTGTTCTCAAGGGTTTCATCATAGACGGTCTGGATTGAATCTATGATGACCATCTGCGGATTCAGTTCCTGTGCTGCATCAAGCACCCTGTTAACCGATGTTTCAGCGAGGAGGAAGATCTCTTCACTGTCAATATTAAGACGGTCTGCTCTCATCTTTATCTGAGTTGCGCTCTCTTCACCCGATACATAAAGCACTCTTTTACCGCAGCTGAATGCAGCCTGCAGAATCAGGGTTGATTTCCCGATTCCGGGTTCGCCGCCTATCAGGGTGACCGAGCCGGGAACAAATCCTCCCCCAAGAGTTCTGTCAAACTCAGCAACACCCGTTGTTATCCGGCTGTTCGCTTCGTATTTTATATGCTTAAGAGGGGCAGGAGTGTTTTTAAGTGTGAGTGTGCCTGAGGGAGCGCCGTTTTTTCTTTTTTCGGCAATCTCCTCACTGAATGTATTCCACTCATTGCATGAGGGGCATTTGCCGAGCCAGCGCGGTGATGAATATGCACAGTTTGTGCAGACATACCTTGTTTTGATTACTGCCATCAGTTTTGAGGATGTGATGTAAGGGCTTTGAGTAATTCCGGCAGAACTGTGCCTGCCTTATCATAAAATGAATAATCGCATCTGTCTGAGATTTC
This sequence comes from Ignavibacteriaceae bacterium, assembly GCA_013359345.1. Taxonomy (GTDB): domain Bacteria; phylum Bacteroidota; class Ignavibacteria; order Ignavibacteriales; family Ignavibacteriaceae; genus JABWCA01. The sequence continues at coordinate 16,558 of JABWCA010000025.1, read as the reverse complement.
GGTGGCTTCTATGTTCACTTCAACCAGCATTGCACCTGCGCGTCTGGCTATTTCGGGCAGATAGGCTGCCGGATACACAAGCGCCGAGGTGCCAATAATGAAGAAAACATCACTGTCTTCAGACGCTTCTTCAGCGCCCTGATACTGGTCATGCGGAAGCAGTTCACCAAACCATACAACATCGGGACGTATAAGTCCGCCGCAGTCGCAGACAGGAACTCCCTTCGGCTCCTCGCTGAAAGGGATATCAAAATGTGTGCGGCATTTCACGCAGTAATTTTTTTCAATATTACCGTGAAGCTCATAAACATGTGAGCTGCCCGCCCTTCTGTGGAGATTATCAACATTCTGGGTGACCACAGTGACTTCAAAATATTTTTCAAATTCCACGATTGTTTCATGTGCTTTATTAGGATTTGCACTGCCCACAATTTTCCTGCGGTACTGATACCACTCCCAGACCATATCCGGATTTTTAATGAAGGCATCAAAATTTGCCAGTTCCTCAGGTTTGAATTTATTCCATATCCCCTCTTTCCCTCTGAAAGTGGGGATCCCGCTCTCGGCAGAAATGCCCGCGCCTGTAAAAAACACAACCTTTTTGGCTCTTTTAAGCCTGCTTAAAAATCCGGATTCAAAATTCATTATTTATTTGTCTTTTATTTCTTTTAATAATTTCTGTGCTTCCTGAGCAAACATATAGTCGTCTTCATCAAGAACGGGAAGGTTTGGGATCTTGTTCAGGTGCTCTCTTGCCTTGGCATATTCATCTTCTTCGATATATGCTTTTGCGAGATCAAGATGAAACATTCTGAAGTTGCCGCGCAGAGAAATTGCCTTCTTGAAATTCTCAATTGCAACATCCATATCACCCCAGCCGAGCCCGAGGGGGAGTCTTACCAGATAAGCTTTTTCACAGACTTTTGCATGTGTTCTTGCAAGAACATAATGCGCAGATGCAACAATTTCATTTCCGCCGTTGCCAAGCTGAATTGCTTTTTCGGCATCGGCCTTCACATCATTCACAATCCCGATTACAGAAAAAACGCCTTTGTACAAAGCTATTCTTCCGTTTGCAATTGCTCTTCTGAGATAAGTGATCGATTTATCGGGGGCAAGTTTCACCGCACGGTTGGCATAGTCATATGCAAGCTGATATTTTGAGAGCATTTCATCTTCAGATCCGTTTTTGTGTTCGGTTATATCAACGTATGAGCGTGAAATTCTCCACAATATTTCCCAGTTGTTCGGGGAGAGCTTATCTGCCTCAAGAAATTTCTTGAGAGCTTCCTCATTCTTGAACTCCTGGGTTGCAAGTTTATCACCCTGTGATATCAGATCTTTGACATTCTGTGCGCTGAGTGATTGTGCAGTAATAAAACAAAGAACAACCAGCAAAAAACTGCGTAAAAGGGACTTCATCTGCGACCTCGTTTAAATTAAATATTAGTTTACTTTTTGAACTCTTTTGAAATCACCTGGAACATGCTTGCGTCAGGTATTTCGGCAATCACAGTTCTGTTCAGTAATTCAATTGAAACTGCAATTGATCTGTTTTTTTCCGGCTCCTCAATAATCACACCTTCGGTACCCGCAAAGGGTCCGTCGGTTATTCTGATTTTTGCACCCCTGACAACTCCGTTCACAACCATGTACGTAAAATTGTCATGGATGAATTTTTTCAGATTATCTATCTGGAACTCCGGTATCACTGCCGGTTTACCCCGGTCAAAAACACACCTCGAAACCGATGTCTGTTCAAGTGCTTCAAGTCTGTCTTTTTCGTCTCCCAGGATAAATATATAACTGTTCATCAGCGGAGCTTTTACTTTCTTTTTCCTGTCGCTCCATTGCCTTACTGTAATAACACTCGGCAGATAAACTTCTATCCCTATTGATTTAAGCTGTGCTTCGGCCACGAATTCATGACGTGGTTTTGTATAAAGAGCATACCACTTTCTGTTCTCATTCAGTCCGGTTGCCAAATTTTAATATCCCTATTTTAATATGATTTTTAATACGCGGTTAAATTCTTTTATCTCAAATTTTTTGTCAAATATATAGTCAGCACCGTCATGCGCGTAAAGCTCGTTTACTTCCGCTTCATCGGGTGCCCCGATAATAATAACCGGGAACTTATAGTTTGAATCGCTTTTGAGTGAATTCAGAAACTTCTTTGCGGTCATGAGAGGCAGCTCATGGTTGAGAACCAGAAGATTCGGACTTCTGTTTTCAACTTCTTCAATTGCTTCAAATGTGTTCGTGTATGAAAGTACGGTGAAATCAGGGTATCCTGATTTTATTATCTCTGTAAGCTGCCCGTTAAGTATCAGGTCATCCTGTACTATAATGACAAGATTTGTCGGCACAGGCAGTGTGAAATGGAATTCTGTTCCCGAGTGCTCCTCAGAGTAAAACCAGATTTCACCATTGTGTTTATCAATGATTTCCTTGACGAGGGTCAGCCCGAACCCGCTTCCCTTCTCGCCCTTTGTTCCGTCTCTTGAAAATGTCTTTTCAAATGTGAAAAGTTTGATCTGGTCTTCGGGTGCCATCCCTATGCCATGATCCTTAACCACAAACTCAACCTGCTTATTGTTGAATATATTGGCGGTCACTTCAATCCTGCCGTTTTCATGCGAAAACTTAATGGCGTTGTTCAGCAGATTGATAAGCACCTGATTCATAAGCCTTTCATCTGCCTGTACAAAGAGTTCGCCCATTATATCAACGCTTATCTCAATATTTTTCCTGATTGCATTACCGGTGAGTGAGGATACTGCATTATAGATAAGTGCCTTCACCGGTATTCTCTGTGGCTCCAGTTTCAGTTTGCCGGTTTTCAGCCTCGACCAGTCGAGCAGATAATTTATAAACTGAAGCTGACTTTTTGAAGCATCGTATATGTATGAAAGGTATTCATTTTTTTCATTAACCGGGAGCGTGGTTTCATTGAGAAGAATTTCGGCAAAACCAAGTATGCTTGTATATGGGCCTCTGAGATCATGAGAAAGGATATTGATGAAACGGTCTTTTGATGCATTCTGCACACTGAGCAGCTCTCTTTCATCGTTAAGGAGCAGCTCGGCACTTTTAATCGGGTCAATGTTGTACACCGTCCCCGAAAAAGCAGTGAAAGCACCGGAACTGTCTCTCTTCGCCTTGATTATTTCCTCAACCCATAAACATGTGCCGTCTTTTCTCATCATTCTGTAGCAGAGCCTGAGAGTTCCGGGCAGTTTATTTGTTTTATAATCATTAATCTCTTTAATAACCCTCTGAAGATCATCTTTGTGTATAAGATAAAAAAGGTTTCCGGCAAGTGAGGTTATCTCTTTTGGCGAGTATCCCGTAAATTCCCTGACACCTTCTGAGATCATTATTGTCGAACCGCTGTCTTCAAAGCTCTTTCTGCACCAGAAAAACACCTGATGCCCTTCAAAATTGGAGAGCAGATTCTTTACCAGCCCGGCATTCTCGCACCCGGTGATTTCACCCGTTTCAATGAGCGAGGCAATATAACCGTCATCTCCCGCCGGCGATATTGTGCCCAGGAAATAAAATTTCAGGTCAGACTCATATGATATTGCGCCTTTCCAGAGTCTTTCGGCTGCAAAATACTCTTTGATGCCTTCAGTGGTGATATCTGTTCTGAAAACTTCAAAAAAGTTTTTACTCTTTACGATCTCAGCATTAACCGAATGATTCGTTACCATTCTGCCTTTCAGCTCTCTGATCAGGAAGTCCTTATCAAGAGTGGCCAGCAGATCAAGTCCGATTTCAATTATTTCAGGGTTCAAGAAAATTTTCCGGTGATTAATTCAATTTTCAATATCCAGATATAGAAATTAAGTAAAATTTTAATCAAATAATACTCTTAATCTTCTGTAATTGCCGGCAGAGCAATTAAAGTGCGCTCAGCTTTCCCGCCGGAAAATAATGTTTTAATTAATTTAAACTCAGTTTAGTGATTCCGGGAGGGTGGCCGGAGTATATGCTTCAGCTTTTCACCGGTAAGGAAGCCCGTTACTGACTGCGGAGTGAAATATACGGCGGGGCCGCATCTTAATTACCCTGCACAGATGCCGCATTGCCTCTCATAACATTGGCAGAATTGTGAATATGAGTAATCACACAACCGGGAGATGCCGGCAGGTGAACCCCTGAAAATCATTTTATCTTAATCCGTTTTGCCTCACTCTTGAACTGTAAATCATTCATTTCAGTTAGTATGCTAATGACAATTATGAATTTAAACCAGACAGAGATTACATGAAAATTAAAAAGATTGCATTGTTGGCCCTTCTTATTGCAGTACAGGCTTTAACAGGCATGATGGCACAAAACAGAGGCCAGATAACCGGAAGGGTGCTTCACCACCTTACAAATCAGCCGGTCCCCTTTGCAAACGTGCTCGTTACGGGAACCACCCTGGGAGCCGCTACCGATACCGAAGGCGCATTCACTATATCGGGTCTTGAGCCGGGCATTTATTCAATCAGAATTTCGGCGATAGGATACCAGACACAGACTAAATCTGATATAGTTGTATCAAATTCAAAACCGGCATCGGTTGAGATTGATCTTGTTGAAACCCCGATCGAACTTGAAAATGTTGTGGTCACTTCCGACTTTTTCTCAAATGACCCCACAGACGCCGTGAGCACCAGATCATTTGAATTTGAGGAGATAAGAAGATCGGCAGGAGGATTTGAGGATGTTGTACGTGCGCTTTCTGTACTGCCGGGTGTTGCCCAGGCAGACGCCGGAAGAAACGATCTCATTGTGAGAGGCGGCGCTCCCTCAGAAAATCTTTACATTGTTGACGGAATCGAAATTCCCAACATTAATCACTTTGGCTCACAGGGCGCAACAGGCGGTCCGCTCAGCTTCATTAATCTTGACTTTGTGCGTGAATCGGCTTTTTCAACCGGAGCATTCCCTGTTTTATACGGTGATAAACTCTCCTCCGTTCTCAGAATAGATCTGCGTGACGGCAGAAATGACAGAATCGGCGGCAAGGGCACAATCTCGGCCACCCAGTTCGGATTTAATCTTGAAGGGCCCATCTCTTCAAATAATAATTTTATTCTTTCTGTGAGAAGAAGCTATCTGGACTTTATCTTCAAGGCTGCCGGATTCGGATTTGTACCCGAGTACTGGGATGCGCTTGCCAAGTATGATGTAAGAATCGGTAAAAACAGCCGGCTCTCATACCTTTTCATCGGGGCTTTTGATAACACAAAGTTTTTTAATGACACCGATGAAAAAAGATACGACAATTCAAGAGTGCTCGGTTCAAATCAGACCCAGTACGGAACGGGATTCACTTATCAGTATCTTCTTCCCAACGGATTTTTAAGAGCAACTCTCAGCAGGAATTTTGTTGATTATGATTATTTCCAGAGGGATTCACTCCTTAACCCCATATTTCTGAATAAATCACGCGAAGCTGAAAATAAACTTAAAGCAGAAATGCTTATCAAGACCGCCAAAACAAGCGAGCTGATGGCGGGAGCTGATCTTGATTACATCAAAACAGAATATGACATCAAACTTCCCGGTTTCAGAACTACATTCGGAGAACTGCTCCCTATTGATTCGCTTAAAACCGAAGACTCATTCTGGAAAACAGGCGGTTATGTCAATTTCATTCAGATGCTGCCCCCGTTCATAACCCTTAATATCGGCGGCAGAGTTGACTATTTCAACGGTATTTCAAACAGCACATATTTTTCACCAAGAGGCTCAATAGCTTATAAAGTCAATGAAAAACTCGGCATTTCATTCAGCACCGGTGTTTACAGGCAGTTCCCGTCATATATTTGGCTGGTTGGCGACCGGTCAAATGAATCGCTTGATGCGCTGAAGGTTATGCAGTATGTCGGCGGAATTGATTACAGACTGAGAGAAGACACTCAGCTTAAAATTGAGGCTTTTTACAAGGATTACGGAAACTACCCTGTTTCGAAAATCAGAAACTACCTGATCCTGGCAAACACAGGCGCAGGATTCGGCGGCTCTGAAGATAACTTTGCAGCGTTCGGGCTTGAACCCCTTGCTTCCCTCGGTACCGGTATCACACGAGGCGTGGAGCTCTCAGTTCAGAAAAAACTTTCTGATATTCCCCTCTACGGAATCCTGAGCCTTACATACAGCCAGGCCGATTACAAAGCACTTGACGGCATTGAAAGAAGCGGTTCATATGACCAGAGATGGATTGCCAACCTCTCCGGCGGTTACATTTTTAATGAGGAGTGGGAAACTTCATTCAAGTTCAGATATGCTTCGGGCAGACCATACACTCCGTTTAACGCCGACGGCTCACAGTCTGTGGTTAATTATAACAGCCAGAGGCTCCCTGATTTCCATTCGCTCGATATACGCGTTGATAAAAAGTGGTTTTTTGAGAAAATCACTCTCATAACCTATATAGATATCCAGAATATTTACGGAAGAAAGAATATCAGTGCGGTCAGATGGGAAAGACGTGAGCAGCGTGAAGAGAAAAATGAATCAATTGGTGTTCTCCCCTCAATCGGCGTGAGCATCGAATTCTGATCTCATAACCACATCGATTATTATTCTTAGGCAGGAAGGCCGGGTCATAACGATCCGGCCTTTTTATTTACCGGCACAGCCGGCAGAACATTTGTATCTTTCCTGTGAAAAAAAATCTATTTCAGAAACACTTTTGCCACATCAATAAGCAATGAAGGATTATTAAACAGTGCTGTTCTGAAAAGATTTCCGAGTGTTCTTTTATCGGGTGAAACTTTTGCGAATGAGTGAGCAATTGAGTTAAACTTCTCATCACTGAAATTATAAATGCCGTTTTTGATTCTGTCAAAAGTCTCATGCCGCTTGCCGAGCCGGTCGGCCCAGGCCTTGTCATAACTCAGAATGTGATCGGGCTTGTTCATTTTCACAGATTCACCCGCAATTCTGCCGGCAATGCTTCCTCCTATCATTCCGCTTGCAATTCCTCCCCCGCTGAGCGGATTAACCTGACGCGCCGCATCCCCCGCGAGCATAATACCCGGAGCAGATATCTTCTCAAGCGTAATGCTGCACGGCACTCCGCCGGCAATCTGTGTCAGCACCGATGCTTCGGGGTGATGTTTTTCCATGAATTCCTGAAGGAATGATAAAGCTGATCTCTTTTTACCGACCGTTCCGCTTATTCCGAGCCCTATATTTGCTGTGGTTGCACCTTTTGAAAAGACCCAGAAATAGCCGTGAGGTGCCACATGAGAACCGAAATAGAAGTAAACAGTGTTGGGGTCCACCTTAAGATTTGAAACCGTGTACTGAACGCAGCATTCCATATCTGAAAAGTGGATATGCGTTTTAAGTCCTGCCCAGCGCCCCACTCTTGATTCAACTCCGTCGGCGGCTATGACAACTTTTGCATAAGCCTCGTGCTTTTCACCTCTGTATTCATATTTCACACCTGCAACGCGGTTATCTTCAAGAATGAGATCATACACATAAGCGCGGGTAAGGATTTCAGCTCCCTCATTTGCTGCAGACTTTGCAAGCTCATAGTCAAAGATTCTCCGCTCAAGAACATATCCCTCCTGCTCAAGCGGAATTGTAACTTCGGTGCCGTCGGGGGAGGTCATTGAAAAATTCCATACATGCGAAGCAATAAATTTCTCGTCGGGTGCAATAAATTCTTCAACCCCTGCCTTGCTTATAGCCTCGCCGCACCTCACCGGGTAACCCACATCTCTGTCTTTTTCAAGCATCAGAACGGAAACTCCCTGCACAGCCGCATATCTGGCGGCCATTGATCCCGCAGGCCCTGCACCAACAACTATCACGTCATAATTCTTTTTCATACTATTTTTCGTATACCCCGTCTTTATTAAACTTAATGACCTCTATCGGACAGCTCCACACGCACTTCGCACAATTGGTGCAGCGTTCGTCTATTATATAAATTTCGGCCTCCTTAAGCTCTATTGCATCATCAGGGCAGACCCCCACACAACAGCCGCAGAAATCACATTTATCGGGCAGAATATCAATCATCAGTTTGGCGTTTTTAGCCATTCTCAGTTTCTTTTCAGACATATACTCTCGGGTTTATTATTTGGAAGCCAGCCACTGGCCGGGATTCAGATTTGTTTTTTTATGCCAGATTTCAAAATGAAGCACATAACCTTCAAGCGATTCGCCCACGGTGCCAAGCACCTGCCCTCCGGTTACTTTATCGCCTTCGTTAACCGAAACAACACCAAGATTGCCGTATATGGTTCGGTAACCGTCACTATGGGTTACAATGATTATTGTGCCGTAACCCGGCAGCCAGTTAATGAGCGATACATAGCCCTGAGCCACAACTTTCACGCTCTGGGCTGAATTCACCTTCAGATCAACCCCGTAGTTCATTGTAACTGTGTGGAGTTTCTCGTTGGTGTTCTCACCGAATTTCCTGAATAGTTTGGCTCCCGTGACGGGCCAGCCAAGTTTCCCCTTCAGTTTGCCGAACGCTATATCAAAAGTGTATTCCACCGGTTCTTTTGCGGTTATCACAGGTGTCTTTTCCTCCTCTGCAGGAGGCTGGGTTTTTTCAGGCACCTTCTTTTCAGGTTTCTTAATTTCGGGTTTCGGCGTGTTTTTTTTCTCTGTCTTTTTAGGCGGAGCAGAGTCAAGCGATGCTATAATGATCTTTATTGAATCAACTGATTTGCCTTTACTGTCAAGTTCAGCCTTAAGAATGTTTTTATCCTTCCTGAGCTCTTCAATCAGCACCTTCTGTTTTTTTATATATCCTGTGAGATTATCCTTTTCGGTTTCTTTTTCTCCCCTGATAAGGTCATAGTTCTTCTTTTCCTGCTGCAGAAGCATTTTCCCTTTTTCAAGAAATGCTATGCTCTCCTTAAGGGAGTTCATCTGCCTTCTTCCCTGCTCTGCAATCCGCCTGAAAAAAATATAACGCGAAATTATCTCTGAAACCGAGCTGCCTGAGAGTATGATCAGCGTTTCATCAACAAACATCTTTTTATGCATATACCTGAGGTATTTTGCAATACCCTGCTTCAGGTTTCTGATCTTGCCGTCAGAAAGATTTATTTTTTGCTGAATATCCTCTATCTCGGTAAGCTTTTCTCTTCCCTGAAGTTCAAGCTCACCTATCAGGGTATTGAGCAGGTATAACTTTTTATTGTAATTTTCAATCAGTTCAAATGACCGCTTCTCTGAATTATCCTTTTTATCAAGCTCCTTCTTTAACTGTTCTATCTCCTGTTTCAGAATATCATACTTCTTCCTTGATTTACCAGCGGGGTTATCCTGCAGATAAACGTTCCAGGGAATGGCAGCCACTCCCGCAAACAACAGAATCAGAAGATATCTTTTAATATTCGATGATCTGAGCATCTGACGGAACTGTGAATCTTATGAATGCATCTTTTTTGTTGATCTTAAATTCATTGTAATTAATCTTAACCATCTGGTCTTTTGATTTATTGGATATCTCAATTTTTTTGGGGATCGGGATACCGTCAAGCAGTGTGAAATCAGAATACTTCCCTTCAATAAGGGGAATGTTTTTAAGGTCTCTCACGGTGTAATCGGTAATTCCCAGATTTGAAATATCAATCTTGTAAATGTACTTTTTGCCTGCGGCCGAATCCACATAGGTGATCACATATTTATCTCTGTCAACTTTATACTCGTCCGGATTTTTATAGAGCCTCTCGGTAAGGTTCACCGCACCAATAAAGGCATCGTTGAGCTCATCAAGGGTCAGATCAAGTCTGAACATTGATTGCAGAATATCCTGTTCAAGAGTGCCTGTGTAAAGAATATTATTGAGGCCTTCGTAAAACTTGAAGTCTTTGGATGTCACAAGAATATTTCCGAGTGTAATGCCAAAGGGTCCCAGAATTTCTATGTTCATTGAATCGGGTTTAACCAGAAGTCCTGCAAATCTCGCGCCGTTGCTGAACTCAGGCGTTTTAATGTCAAGGGTGCCCCTGCCTTCAAAATTTTTAACTTTACGGCGGTTTGCCTCAAGCTTTTTTACAAGACGTTCAGCGGGGAGCAGTTCATTTGCATTATAATCATCATCTTCACCTGAAGATGCCGCGCACCCTGCAAGCCCTGCTGCCATCACGGCCAGGATAAGCAGAATTAATAAACGGGGATATTTCACAATTCTCCTTTTTCAACTTTGTTTTTCAATTTTTCATTTTTACTGTCAAGATCAAGCGCTTTCTGCCAGTACCCTGCTGCAACATCTTTTTCATCAAGCTTATACAGAACATCACCCAGATGTTCAAGTATAACCGCATTTGCAGGGTCAAGCTCTGCGGCTTTGGTTATATATTCCTTCGCCTTAGCATAATCACCGAGCTTAAAATAAATCCAGCCGATTGTATCGAGATAAGACGATGAATACGGATCCTTTTCAACAGCCTTCTGTGCCATTTTAAGGGCCTCCTCAAGCTTTATCCCTCTTTCGGCAAGCGAATAAGCGTAGTTATTGTTTATCAGCGCATTATCAGGCGCCAGGGCGAGCGCAGCAAGATAAATGCTGTCTGATTTTATAAAATCCTTGCTGTTTTCATAATACAACCCGAGTGTGCCCATCATGTCAACGTTTCCGGGATCATAGGCAAGTGCCTTCTCAAGGTACATTATTGATCCCTTCACATCTCCGGTTTTATTCAGGACATAACTGTAAGCAGAAAGAGCGTCAACACTCTTTTTATCAAGCATTATAGCCTTCTGAAGATATGGCTTTGCCTCTTCAAACTTATTGCTGAGCGCATATGAAAGTCCGAGAAGGAAATTGACCGGGAACTGATCCGGAAATCTTTCAACACCCTCTTTAAGAAGCACTATTGCTTCATCATATCTTTTATTGTCATAATAAAGGGCACCGAGCTGGATCCAGGTGTCAAGATACCATGATGCATTTTCCTTTACGTTCTGAAAGTAGAGTATCGCCAGCGAATCCTGATGTTCCTGCACCGCAATTGCACCCATGTAGAGATTTGACTGCCATGAGGAGCTGTCGCCGTTGATGATCGTGAAAAACGATTTTGCAACCGGAAACATCGTTGAATCTTTAAATGACTGCGCAAAAAATGTTGCGGCGATGCCCAGCTTCCCATCGTATATGACGGCGGGATCTTTAATCAGTTTTTCATATTCTGCTGATGCGGCGCTCCAGTCATTCTGCCTCAGCAGGCTCTCACCCTTTTTCTGAATTGCATCTATATCAGTTGGGTACAACAGCAAAATATCATCGGCCGCTGAAATCACCTTGTCATACTTTTTATATTTAAGATAATAATCAAGGAGAAACTTCTTCACCGTCAGGTTTGCGGGATCGAGCACAAGCAGCTCTTCTATTGCCGCAATTGCCTCATCCGGCTGGTCAAGCTTTTCGTAAAGCTCCGCAATTCTGGTGAGCACAACCCAGTCATTCCCAATGAGGGTCATAAGCTTTTTATAAATCCCGATTGCAGTGAGAGGCTTTGAGTCTTCGTATCTCCTTGCAAGCTTGTAATATGCATTTACATTTGAAGAATCTATTGCAATCAGCCGGTTAAGAACTATGGCAGATGAATCATACTGCCGGGCAGAGTAATAAATCTCTTCAAGCAGTTCAAGATAATCGGTCTCTTCTCCCCCGAGCTCAATCGACTTTTTGGAATAATTGAGAGCGTTTGCCAGTCTGCCGATAAAATAATAGTTTTTTGCAAGAGAGTAGTAGATCCCTGCCGATTCGTCAAACTGTATTGCTTCACTGAATTTTTCAATTGCGGTGTTGTAGTCACCCTTAACCTCAGCGCCCATCCCTTCAATAAACAGACCGGTGGCAATATCCTTCATCCTTTCGGGGGGAATCGAAAACACAGGTTTCTGTACAGTCCCGGGTTTATCATCCTTAACAGCCTCTTCAACTGTTGCAGAGCAGCCGGCAAAAATTAATACCGGCAGAAGCAACCGGAAAAACATGACTGTTTTGAGCGCTTTTTGTAACTTCAAGGTATGTTTATTGGTTTTAATAAATAATAAGAATATTAAATTTAAAGAAAATCGCTCTAATAATTTCTATAAAAATAATGACCGTCAGGTTTTGAATGAAAGTTACAAAAATGGAAATCACCATTGCACTTGCCCTTCTTGGCGTCCTTGCAGTCACACTTTTTCTGTTATACGCCGTTAACATCTATGAGGTTTCGGTTAATGTCACAAAAAAGACTCTCTATGCCGATAATGAGTCTGAAACCATTATTGCATCAGTTCCCCTTAACAGCATGGGCAAACGGGCACTCTTCAGATATGCCGTTACATCGTATGATTTCAGGCAGGGACGTGAGCTCGTTGAAATTCTGACAGAGGATACGGAACACGGGCTGCTCATCATCCGGTCTAAAGATAAAGCCGGCCGGGTGGTTATCCTGGTAAAGCCTGAACTGGCTCTGCTCCCCACTGAAATAGAACTCATAATTCTTCCCAATGCGGGTTAGTTAAGCGGGGTGTTTAGCATTTTACGGTCGTTTTTGATAACTTTGCAATTAAAGTAAGCGGATTTATTTTATGAAAAAAACATTTCTCATTTTTGTTTTCCTTGTTTCACTTCTCCCCGTTAAGGTTTTCACACAGTCTTTTGCGGGTGAAAGTGCAGATTTTGAATACAGATATTTAATTGATATGCCCACGGCCGGAGTCCTAAAAAAAGGATACGTCAGCTTTGTGAGTGATCTGATGCCAAAAGGAGCAGTGGTTTCAAGACTTGAAGTGGGTGTGTTTGACGGACTCAGCTTTGGTATCTCTTACGGCGGCGAGAACGTTATCGGTTCAGGTGAAGTGAACTGGTACAAATACCCCGGAGTGAATATACGTTACAAAATTATAGAAGAATCTCAGACTCTCCCCTCAATGGCTCTCGGGTTTGACTCTCAGGGCAAAGGTGAATTTTTTAACAATGCCGACCGCTTTGAAATCAAATCTCCCGGTTTTTTTGCCGCGGTTTCCAAAAATTATGAATTCCTTGGGTATCTCTCCCTTCACGGAGCGGTGAATTACTCACTTGAAACCAAAGACGGTGATAATTTTGTGAATCTGGCAATAGGTCTTGAAAAAACCATCGGCAGGCAGGTGAGCTTTGTCGCAGAATATAACTTTGCCCTTAATGACAATAAAAATGATTTATACGGCAGAGGCAACGGTTATCTGCATGTGGGCGTACGATGGAATATCGGCAAGGGGCTGATGTTTGGTTTGGATCTGCGCGATATGCTTGATAACAAATTGTGGAATCCGTCTAAAGCAGACCGCGCATTAAAATTTGAGTTCTCTCAGAGAATATTATAGTGAGGCTGATTAAACTTCTTAACTGATATTATTTCGGGCAGATTTTTCGGGGAATTACTTTTTCCGAGAGATTTGCCCAGAAAATAAATACCCGCGTAATAAAGCATCATCACCGCAAGACCCGTCATAACTGAATAAGCCTCGCCCTGCTTTATACCTGAGAACAGCGGACCCATCACAAGAATCACCGCTATCAGAATAATCAGGGGTATACCATAAAATACCATCGACATTTTCATGAGGGTGTTCCCCGTTATGGCAAGCGTAACCTCATCTCCGGGTGACGTTGAGAAAGGATCTTTCACGTTAACGTAATTGACCTTCTCATTACCCGCGGGCACACAGTAAGGTTTGGCTGAACAGGTTTTACAGTTTTCCTGCGCAAGAATTGCAACCTCGGCCTTGCCGTTTTCACTTCTTACGACAATTCCTCTTTCGGTAATTCTTTCTGAGCTAAACATATCTAATCCGTAAATCAGTTGTTTGGAATGTTAATCTTTCTTATTGCTTCGGTCTGACATTTATCAAACGGCACTTTTGATTCATCAAGAAGTTCATAATTGATAACGGCAAGGTTATTTTCCATAACAACACCGCCGTCAGATTTTCTGGCGCAAATACCGCAGCCCACACAAGAAACAGAACACACGCTTTTTGCGGTCTTGGGATCATCATGGTTTTTGCAGTAAACATAAACGCTTCTGCTTATCGGGTGCATTTCAATAACGCTTCTGGGGCATGCTTTTGCACAGATTCCGCAGCCGGTGCAGACTTCTTTAATCACTTCCGGAAGACCGTTAGAATTCATGAACATCGCATCGAACGGGCAGGCCTGAACGCAGTCACCGCCGCCCAGACAGCCGTAAAAGCACATTTTATCCCCGCCTGAAACCAGGTCCATGGCAGCGCAGCTCAGAGGTCCGTGATAATCGGTAATCTTTTTAACAACTTCATCGTTTCCTCCGCGGCATAACACCACGGGAATCATTTTTTCAATAAGTCCTTCTTCAACACCCATGATTATGGCAACAGCGCCTGAAGTTTCAGCACCTCCAACCGGGCAGCCGTTAACTTTGGCTTTGCCTTCAACAACATTAACCGCAAAATCATAACAGCCCGCAAATCCGCATCCGCCGCAGTTTGCACCGGGCAGAACTTCATTTACCTGTCCTATCAGGGGGTTTTCCTCAACTCTGAGTTTTTTATCAGCAAGGGCAAGTGCACCTGCAAAAAATGCACCAAGGCCGCCCATTGTTGCTACTGCAATAAGTAATTGCGCTTCCATTTAATCAGCTCCTTATGAATTTTTTAAATCCGTCTGTCATGTGGATTTTTCCTTCTGAATCCACAATCATCACTTCAAAATCTTTATTCTGCTCTGCCAGCTTTAAGCCTTTTTCAGTTCCCATAACAAAAATGCCTGTGGCAAGAGCATCGGCCGTCTCAACATCTTTGGTTATCACCGTTACACTCATTACACCTTTTGCAGGGTATCCTGTTGCAGGGTCCAGAATGTGATGATATTTTACGCCGTCCTGTTCAAAATACTGCTCATAATCACCCGATGTTGCAACCGAAATATTCTCAAGCTGTATTTTTGATATAATTTCACTTTTTTCTCCCGGATCCTGAATTCCGAGTGTCCAGTTGCTGCCGTTCACTCTTATTTCGCCGCCTGCATTAATCAGGAACTGTGCCACGCCCGCTGCTTTCAGAACCTCATAAGCACGGTCAACTGCATAACCTTTTGCCACGGCACTCAGATTAATCGAAACATTCCGTTTCTTGATAATCATGCCGGGCTCTTTCAGTTCAAAAAGGGTGTCGCCGGAATTATTTAATGCCGACCTTATATCCTTTTCAGCAGGTACCGAAGGGCTTCCTGATTCAAATCCCCACAATTTTATCAGATTACCTAGAGCGGGTGTGAAAGCTCCGCCTGTCATCTCTGATATTTTTTCTGATCTTTTGAGAAGACTGAGCAGTTCAGGATCAATCTCAACTGAATCAGTCTGTTGATCATTAATCCTTGCAACCTGATTGTCTTCCATGTAAGTTGAACAGAGTTTGTCAATCCTTAAAATTTCATTAAAAGCCAGTTCAACCGCCTCCTCTGCTTTTGACCGGCTTTCCCCTTTGACAACAAATTCAACTACAGTACCCATGGCCATCTTCGTTCTTCTGAAAACCGAATCATTCTTAATTGTCGTGTTATATCCGAAGTAATAACTTGCCGCGAAAAGCAGCGCAACAACTGAAAAAACGATAATGGCCCCGGTACCTTTTTTAAGATTCATTATGCGTTTTCTATTCTCAGAACCACTTTATTGGGTGCGCAGGCAACAACATCATTTGTCATGTGCGCATGTCCCATTTTTGAACAGAGTTTGTTACGGCAGTCAGAATGCTTTATATATGCTATTCCGTTGCCCGCTGTTATAAGTGCATTGCCGTGTGAACCGGCAACCGTGATATCAGAGCTTTTTCTTTCAAGTGATATCTTTTCAACTATTTTACCGTTGGCTTCAACAACCGCGGTTTTTGTGCCGCCGAAATAACTGCTGAAAAGGCTTTCATCCGAAACGGTTACCGTAACCATAATTCCGGCATTTTTGTTCTTCAGTGATCTCCTCAGACCGGTTAAAGCACCGTTGAAGTTGAGATCGGGATTGTAAAGTGAAAGTGAACCGTCGGAAATAAGGATATCAGCTTCCACATTTTCTGCAAGTCTGTCTACCGATATCCTTAAGTTCTTACCGTTCGAGGGCGATCCGGTATTGAATATATTCTTTCCGACTTCTTTAAGTTCTGAATTTCCCGTTGCCGAAATGGTTACTGCCGAGTTTCCGATTCCGCTGAACTCCCGGAATACCGAAAGCGCCTTTGCAACTTCTTCCTTTGAATCCGGCAGGAATGCTGCCATCGTCACTTTTTTTGTATCACCTGAACCGGAAGCAAACATGGAACCGAGTTTATAACCACCGCCAACTGCTGCAACTGATAATCCGGCTATCTTCAAAAAATCTCTGCGTGAAATCATTTTATATTTCTCCGTGTAAATTATAATCTCTTATATTGAAATGAGTCCGGAAAATCCCATAAATGCGAGGGCTAACAATCCGGCTGTAATTAATGTGATCGGAACTCCCTTAAATGATTCCGGTACGTCTGCTAATTCAAGTTCTTCTCTTATTCCCGCCATTATCACCAGTGCCAG
>JABWCA010000024.1 GCA_013359345.1 Ignavibacteriaceae bacterium | reverse complement strand
GTATTAACCCGGCGATCGTACCTTCCATGCAATCTGAACCCGCGAGGTTTTAAACGAGTGCCTGCAACGGAGATTGTCTAATTAAAACCCGGATTGCCACAAAACCACGTAGTGGTTTTCCGTTTGTAGCTATTCGTTACCCCTGATACAAATCAATCTCCGTCAGGAGATTCCCGTAATCATGCACCGGGGATTGTGCGACTCCATCCGGAGTCGTGGTAATAATTTTTTGCGGCTTTGCTAGTATTGTGTGGCTCCTCCGGAGTCAGAATTGCACAAATACTTTCATAATGTGCAAACCGGAAAACGTGTGCCGGCAACCTCGTGGGTTTTACCAGCAACAAGGTATTAACCCGGCGATCGTACCTTCCATGCAATCTGAACCCGCGAGGTTTTCAAATGAGTGCCTGCAACGGAGATTGTCTAATTAAAACCCGGAATGTCTTTTCACTCAAAGCAGCCGGGGAATTCTAAACTTACGTCCATTCTCCGATAGGACATTCCGGGTTCAGCTCAAACGAAGAGCTGGAATGTTATGGTAAAATACCAATAACCTCACAGATAAATTATAACGGTTATCCGCACACCCACAAATGCCCTTTTAACCACCATTCGGGGGATGCTTCCCCCGAATGGTGAAAACGCCTGCCCAATTTAAAATAAAAAAGCCGTCCCTTATTCAGAGACGGCCTTGAATAATAATTATTTATGAATTACTTCATTAATACCATTTTATTGACTAATCTGATATTGTTTGATCTTAATTCGTAGATGTAGGTACCTGAAGCAAGTTTGCTTGCATCAAAGTTGAATTCATAGTTACCGGGGTTCATGTTTTCACTTACCAGAGTAGCTACTTCACTGCCTAACATATCATAAACTTTTAAGGTTGTAAATCCTGCTGAAGGAATTGCAAACTTAATTGAAGTTGTGGGGTTGAAGGGGTTAGGATAGTTCTGTGATAAAGCATAGTTTGTTGCTACGCCGGGTTCTTCTTTAACTGATGAAGGATTGGGGTTGATAGCTTTCTGAAGAGCAGCAAAGCCTGATCCGCCGAATGCACAAACATAAGCAGTATCGCCTGAAGGTGTGAATTCAATACCTCTGGGTCTCTGTGAAAGTGAATCGATACCGGGATAGAATGACCACTTTAAGCTGTCAGTAAGGTCACCGGTTGCGGTGTTCCATGCATACCATGTTGCAACATCAAGATAGGTGTTAACACCGGGGTATCTGTTCGGTTTGTCATTGGTTGAACCGGATGATAACCATAATCTGCCGTATTTTCTGTTCCAGCCAAATGATTCTGAATCAAAACCTTTTGCAACTGTATCCTGAAGGGTGAAAGGTGAGAATTCATCAGGTCTGTTGTACTGGAGTACGCAGTGGTTTGTATAACCTGCCCAGTAAATGGTGTTACCGTCAGCGCTTACGTGGAAAGCTCTTGAGAAACCAACGGTTGAATCAAGGGCGTTACCAAGAACGTTGAACTGAGCATCATATATTTTGAGGGGTTTGCCTGTTCCGGGAACAACGTGTGCTGTGAACATATTTCCGTTATCATCAACTGCAACTGCGGTTAATGACTGACCAACTGTCGGCTGAACTTTAGCAATACCGGCACCGGTCTTAAAGTCAATTTTATAAACAGCATCAAAATATGAAGCGTAGATGTTGCCGTCTTTGTCACTTCTTAAACCGCGGCCTGCATTTTTCAGTGTATCAGGAACTCCGCCAACTGTTACAATTTTAATCGGTGAAAACGGAGCCTGTGTTCCGTCGCCGTTAAATACATAAAGTGGTTTTACAAATACTGTGCCGTTAGGGGTAACAATACTGTCAACGTTGTAGAAAGGCTGTACCCATACTCTTCCGTAAAGGTCAACTGCCACACCGTGGATATCTCTTTTAGCTTTAAAAGAAGTATCCGGGAATGCACCGAGATTGGTCCATCCCTGGGAGTAAGCCACGGAGCCGATAAAAAGCACAAATAGAAGCGCCGTAAAGAATCTTTTCATAATGTATCTCCTGTTTGATAGAATGATTAAGTTGCCAAAATAAGAATAATTTTTAATTTTATCAACTTTTTATATAATCCGGGCATTTTGCCCGGATTAAAATCACATATTTCTGCCCGGTGCGGGTGCTCCCTGCTTAAGAACTCTTATCATAAGCACAGTCTGCGGAACTACTGTGGTTCCGCTCACGCCTGCCTCACGGGTGTAATAAAGGTTTGTGCCGTTATCCCATGCAAAATAAATCGCAGGATAACTTGCAAGAACTCCCGGGTAAAATGCACTGACAGCTCCTGCGGGAGTGATCTGAACTATCGGATCAGTTCTGTCGGTCCCGACGTAAACAAATCCATCTGCATCAACAGCAATTGCATTCACCTTCACATTATATCCGTAAGTCTGAGTAAGGTCGGCATACAGGGTCTGATTTATCAGATCACTGTTTGCATCAATATCAAACGAATATATATATGAACTTGAATCCTGCTGAACAGCTGCATACAATTTATTGCCCGCAACTTTAAGCGCTCTCACGTTAAATGCAAAAGGATATGTTTTAACTGATTTGTCAGAAATCTTCACCCGGTAAAGGGCTGCATTATCACCGCCAAGCCAGAGGTGAGCATTTGCATCAATATCCATATCCTTGAGCTTAACCGTATTTGGTGTAAGAGCAAGGAATGTGCTTGATGCTCCGCCGCCGGCAGGTATTTCAAAGATAGCTCTCTGGAAGTTTCTGATTCCGTACATCTTACCGCCGGGACCAAACTTCAGCGAGGTGTATCTCAATCCGCCGCCTGCATCGGGAGTGTATTTTGTTTTTACTCCGGCCGGAGTAATCTTAAGTATATTATTGGTTATCTGATTTGCAAGCACAGACACATACAGGTTGCCGTCTTTATCAAATTCAAGCGCTGAAGGTTCTTCAAACTCCTGAAGCGGGAAAGGCGTTACAACTGCCTGCTGCAGTCTGTATTTGGTGGTGTCACTGAACTCAATGGCTCCGGCAATTCTTATGAAAACACCGGCAGTGTCATTTGTCAGATTCACCACGGCAGCTCTGACCTTGATTTCGGTTGCTGATGATGACAGCACGGTTCCGAGTTTACCGTTGAAGTAAACAAATACTTCAGCGGGATTTGCTGAAAAATTGGAACCAGTGATTGTCAGCTCGGTAACCCCTGCTATTCCACCCCCGGCAGGAGTGATAGCGGTGATTGCCGGTTTTGGTTTGAAGGTTACAGTCGGGTCATATAAGCTTTTTACTGACTCTTCACAACCGGTAAATGTAATAAGCGGCAATAACAGTAATCCTGCAAGAATTGCTGCTTTTACCGGCTTCATATAATTTATTAAACGTTTTCTCATTTTAATACCTGTTCCTTTTCCCGATTAATAAATGAATTTAACGCTTAGGTTGTGAACATTGTTGAATATACCGAAAGGTATATATGCATAATCCACTGCAAGGTTAAACCCGAACTTTGAAGTATTCAGGCCCACACCCATGGTGACATTTCTCTCATCATTGGGGAATGAATATCCGCCTCTGAGCGAGAATGTCTTCATAAAGGTGTACTCACCTCCTATGAATACCTGCTCCGGATAATCCCTCGGGTGTGAGGCATCAACCGATACCAGGAAGGTATGTTCTTCTTTATTAATGTCAACAAAATCAAGCACATCCATTGAAAGCCCGATTTTGAAGAGCAGCGGGAGCTGGAATCCTGCTTCTTTATATTTCAGTTCTGTTGAAAAGTTTCTTACAGACATACCAAAATTGAGGCTTTTGAATCCTGTCTTATAAAGAATACCAAAGTCAAATGCTATGGCATTCAGAGCATTTTCTTCTGTGATAAGATTGCCGGAAGAGTCTATATCAATAACACTCTGCCCGAGATTCTGCCTTACATATTTAATGTTTGCACCCAGTGAAAATTTATCGGAAAGTGCGTTTGCGTAACCGACACCAAATGAAAATGCGGTTGGCTTAAACATATCAACATCACGGTAACCGCTCGGGCTTGATCCGTCAACTATGGTTCCCTGAAGTTCGCCGTAGTCAACATTCACAACCGTGATCCCGAATTTCCCGAATAAGCTGCCAAAAGGTTCAAAAGCGGCTGATCCGTAAAGATAATTAATATCGGCAATCCATTTATTGACGCCGAACGATACATCCCACATGCTTGTGGAAAAGGCCATTGTTGCCGGATTATAAAATAATGCACCTGAGTTGCCTGTCAGTGAAGTGAATGATTCACCCATGGCGGCTGCCCTGGCATCGGTTGGCACAGACAAAAATTTGAAACCGGTCTGAGCTAATTTATCTCTTTGTGCATTCGTAACGGGTGCAACCAGCGTCACCAGCAAGATGGCCAAAAACAGTTTATATATTACTCTTTTCATTTTAATTCCCATCTCTCTTGATTAGCGAATGATTACGAATTTAACAATATGCTTTTCGCCGGTTTTGGTATCCTCAATAACTGCTATATAGATACCGCTTACAACTATCTGTCCTGATTCGGTAACCTGGTTCCAGAATTCGTCGCCGCTTCCGTCATTATGCTCAATTGTCTTTATCAATTCACCCATCTCTGTGTAGATCCTGATTTTACATTCTCCGGGTATATCGTAGAACGCTATTCTGTCACCGGCACTGCCACCGGGGAATCTTACTTTATCCGGGCTTGCTGCAGAGTTATATGGGTTGGGAACAACTCTTATCTGGCTCAGGCTGGTTCCTGCCTGTCTTTTAAGATTGGCGGGGTCATATGTCTGAGTCCAGTATCTGCTTGATGATGTGTTTCTGTTTTTGTCAACTGCAACTACATAATAGTAATAGTCGAAACCTCTTGAGAGGGAGAAATCATCGTATCTTGTTACGTCAGCAGTGACTTCTGCAATTTGATAATATGTGCTGTCAACGTTACCGAGAGCTCTGAAAACCTGGAAATGGGTCGGCGGATTAGGATCATCGGCGTATTTTGTCCAGCTGAGACTTACACGGTCGCCACCTGATTTAACATCAAATGTTGCCGGCGGTCTCGGGGGTTCAAGCACTGTTGCCCAGTTTGCGTCAAAGCCTGCTTTAATTTTGCTGAATGTAGCCATAAGGGAGTCTTTGCCCTTAAGGAACTCAAGGTTCTTCTGAATTGCAGTGATCTGCCCGGCTTTGAACTGACGTCCCACAACAACGCCTCTTTCATAACCGATACCTGCAGCGGCTTCAGCCCAGACAATTCTGATGCTGTCGCCGGGAGCCAGTGTATAAGGTCCGTAGCCGTTGTTAATTGAGTGTCCGCCTGTTCCGCCGAGAGCGGGGTCACCGGTCTGTTCTTCAAATTTACCGTTAGCCTGAACTCTGTAAGCATGTCTCTGACCATGACCTTTGGTTATGAAGTCAAATTCTGCCTGCATTCTGGTAACGTTAAATGCATTGTTACCTGCCAGATACGGCGGTGAATCAGAATCCTGGGTATCAGTTGTTGAAGGCTGAGCAGGATCATCACTTTTATCTGTTGCTGATTTATCAGCGTGAAGAGTAACCATACCAACAAACTGCCATGCACCTAATCTTCCGATTGTATCATTGGGAGAAAGGTATCTTGCCGCAGTTGAATTTCTTTCAAATATGGGTCCGCCGATGTTATCATAGGCAACAGTTTTCTCAGGTGAGTAACCATGCCATGAGAACTGGGCTCTCAGGCCGGTCGGGTTATCGGGATCGTTTATGATTCCGTCACCTCTGGCATCACTCATTGTGTTTTTACCCCAGCCGGTTGAGTTTGCAATAACATAGCGTGTCTGCTTGTTGATAGCAAGTCTGTTAGTGAAGTAAAAATAGACATCTGTTACGGTATTGTTCGGTAACTCAATGTCATCATCGGCATCTGTGTTACCTGTGTTTTTATAAGTGTATTCATGAACTATGAAATTATCATAGGCAGGATTACTGAACTGGTAAATCTTTCTTGTGAATGTTATACCAAGCTGTGTGTTAACAGTATTGACAATCTGTCTGTCCCATTTCATAGTGGGGTCAGTCTTATCAATAGTCACATCTTTCTGGTATGAAGGGTTTCCGTCAACTGATGTCACCGGGGGATCAAATTTCCCGGTCATCTCAAATTTAACAGGATACGCAGCCCAGAACTGAGGGTTACGAGGCCCTATTGTCACAACCTTTACCGGGTAAAAAGTACCCGATTCATCAGTAAAGTTTTTAGCTCCTATCCAGTGGCCTTTAGCTGCCTGCATATCCTGATAAGGATAGATGGCAGGGTAAGCAAGACCATCCTGCTGGGTCTGAACAAAACCCTGTTCTTCCAGTTCACAACCGATTTCTGAATACCAGTTGTGAAGGGCGCCAACAGACATCCACATGTTCTTATACTGAGCATGTGAAGCCGTCTGCAGCAACAAGACCCCGGCAAGAATTAAAAACAATCCTGCAATTTTATTTTTTTGAAAAACGGCTTTCATTATTTCCTCATCTAATTTTCTGTGGATTACTGTAATTCAAACGAGAATCTTAAACCCCAGTAAACATTTCTCGGGCTTAAAAATGCAGTGTAGCCTAAGTTCGGCATATCGATGTACGATTTATTCCTTCTCCATTCGGCTTTCTGCTCTTCGCTCGCATTCGGATCCCACGGAATATAAGGACCGGTTCTTAAATCGCCGGGTTTATCATCGCCGGTAATATTTCCATAACCGAATTTATTAAATTCTTCAGGTAAATGAAGCGATTTCATATAAGCATCGTAATCTCTTGAATCAACAAAACCTGCTCTGTAATCCAGATACTTTATGTTAAAGACGTTATAAACGTCCATGAAAAATTCAAAATTTGCAGGTCCTACTTTGAATGATTTGGATAATCTTATATCCACATTAAAGAAATCTGACCACTGGATATTGTTCTGATACCCCGGTGCAGTTCCGCCGGGTCCTGTCCATGAGAAGTAATCTCCTGCACTCCAGGTGGCAAGAACGTTAAGTCTGATATCTTCAAGTAAAGCATAATTGCCAACTTTAGGACCAAAACCTTTGGGTGTGAAAAAGTCAACATTGGCTCTTGCATAAGGCTGAGGAACGGGTTTGGTCTGCTCAAATAATGCAGTGTTTCTTTCCTGTTCTCTCTGAAGAGCGGGATTTTCATAATATCTGGGGAGCCCGAAATATCCGAATGATGTAACCATGTAAGTGTAGTTGATGAAACCTGTAACCCAGTCGCCTCTGCTCTTGGTGAGTGTGATTTCAAAGCCTCTGATATCTCTGTAGAGATTCGGTTCTGGCTTTGTATAGTCAACTGAATTATCACGGTTTGTATACTGCACAAGTCTGGTTTCATTTGTGATATCTTTATAATATCCTGCAACTCTCAGCAGATACATATCAGCAATATTGTGTTCGTAGCCCAATTCATACGCAACTGTTTTGGGAAGCGGATTATTAGGATCTGCTATTCTCACTATCTGGTTGTTAACCTGGCTTCTTCTGAGAAGGAAGAGCTGCTCAGGGGTTGGCATTGATCTGAAATGACCATAGTTGAAATACAGCTTGCTGTTAACCGTAATTGGGAACGCAACGCCGAGTCTGGGGCTCAGGTCAATCAGTTTTTCTGTTGCCTCTTTAGCAAGGAGCTGATCAATTTTAAGTGAATTTGCTCCGGAAAAGGCTTTATTGTAAGGATCAAATACATACCACTGGCTGTTAGCGTCAGAATAGTCAACTCTTAAGCCAAGGTTTGCAATCATACCTTCAAATTCAAGTTTTGCCTGTCCGTAAAGAGCGCCTCTCATCGGGAAAGTGTGCCATACCGACCATGTGTTGCTGGTTGGGAGTGAAGGTTCAACGAGAGCGTAGTTTACGTTGTTATCAGTATAGATAACTTCAAAACCGCTTTTGATTGCAAGATATTTGTTGAGCTGGCTTGTGTAATCAAATCTTCCGGAGAAGGTTGTTACCTTTGAACTGTCTCTTGAGTTTGAAAAGCCAAGACCCATGTTCATTGCAGAACCAACACCGCTTGAGAATCCTGAATAATATCCGTAAGGTGATTCGTCAAAGAAGTTGTTTCCGAATTTGTAAATTTTTGCAGTGTTTCTGGCGGCTCCCGGGTTTGTGCTGTATTCTGAACCAACCATGTTTAATTGAATTTCATAAAATGTAGCAGGTGAAAGAACGTGGGTGAACTTTGCGCCAAACATTCTTCTGTCGATCGTGCTGGGTGCCCAGTAATCGGTTGAGAATAATCTTGCATCGGTAAAGTTTGCACCTGATCTTACGTCAACGTTTGATGCAATTCCCGAAGCTGATCTGAAAAGTCCGGGGCCTCCTGCACGGCTTGAGTTTGTGCCGGTCTGCTTGCCCATGAGACCTTCAACAGTGAATTTCATTCCTGTTGCGATATCGCTTGTGAGTTTTACGTGACCGCTCCACTCTCTGTAGGCATCATCTGAAAGCGGAAAAAGATAAACGTCTCTTACCTGTCTGTATGAAGCAAGGAATCTGAGATCACCGAGCTGTCTGCTGATTCCCGGAACGGGACCGCTGAGGCTCATATCCATATCATAATCTGATAATTTGATTCCTGTTTCACGTCTGTGCTGCCATAAGAAAAGCTGTTGTGCGGCTTCCGGGGTAAGATCATTTGTGGGGTCTGCGTCAGAAAGTGATTGTTCTGATACTTTATTCCAACCAACAAACTCCTGATACTGAGCCTGCGTAAAAGCATCCCAGGCACCGTTTTTGGTTCCTGTGAATGCAACTGTGGGATCAAGGTAAGGTCTGATCCAGTAAGAATTAAAATCATTGGGGCTGTCACCAAAATTTTTCGGAGCAGCCGGTCTTAAACGGCCTAAGAATGAAATTGTGTATTTGTCTCTCTTGCCTTCAGAAGTCACAACATTTATAAGACCTGAACGGATGTTTCCGTATTCAGCATTGAAACCACCGGTCTGAATCTGGATTTCTTCAACTGATGTAAAGGAGATACCTGTGTAAGGTGTGTTGTCTCTCTCATCCCTGAATGTGATACCATTGATCATAAATGCCGTCTGGTCACTGCCGCCGCCTCTCACAGAGAGACCCTGTACACCGGCCTGCAGACCAACAACAGCGGTAACACTTACCACCGGCAGGTTCTGCACTGCTTCGATATTCAGGTTCACCGTGCTGGCAGAAACGTCTTTCTGCACAATCGGCTGTTCAGCGATTACCACAACCTCTTCTGTGGTAAACGTTTCGTCCTGAAGTGTGAATTCCAGTTCCGTTGTCTGGTTAATATTAACTCTCACTTCCTTTATTACTTTGGGAGCATAGCCGATAAAGGATGCTTTAACCGAATAGGTTCCGGGCGGAACGTTGAGGATAACATAATATCCCTCAAGATCTGCCGCGGCACCAAGCGATGTACCTTCAATAAGAATGTTGGTACCCGGGAGTGGTTCACCGGTTTTGGCATCTTTTACATAGCCGGCCACTTTACCGCTCTGTGCAAAAGAAAATGAAGCTAATAAAACAAACAAAAGGAAAAATTTTGTATAACTATACCTCATAAATATCTCCTGTGTATTGCTTTATTGTTTCGGAGGTGTGAAAAATCGAAATGCAGAAAGTATGTAAAAATAACTGCAGCATAATAATAACTTACTTAACTTTATTGATACCGGGCAAGCTGTGTTAATGCTTTCGGTATTCAGATTATTTAAGAATTCCCGCCCTGTCTGCTCTCGCAAAGCAGACAGGGCGAGATAATTTTTTTTATGTCAGGTCAAAATAACGAAATTTTTCATTTATAAATCAACCGTTTTACGAATCTTTATTCATTATTTTACAAGTTCATCAACCATAAAGCTGTAGATATTTGTAAAAATATGACGGGTGGTGTTTTTTCCCTCATAAATGCCATGTGAACGGTTGGGATAGGCAAGCATCCGGAAATATTTATCCTGTTTAACCAGCTCATTAATCAGCAGCTCTGAATTCTGATAATGGACATTATCATCTCCCGTTCCGTGAATAAGAAACAGATTTCCCTTGAGTCCCGACACAAAATTTACCGGCGAACATTCCCGGTATGCTTCAGGGCTTTGCTGAGGCAGACCCATGTACCTTTCCTCATAAATTGTATCATATAAATCCTGAGAAGTAACAGGCGCCACCGCACATCCGGCTATATACTGATCAGGATATCTGAAAAGCATATTCAGCGTCATTGCACCGCCGCCGCTCCAGCCCCATATACCTATTCTTGCGGCATCCATATAAGGGCGTTCCTTAAGAAGCTGCTCCAGAGCCTCGCTCTGATCTTTTGAGGAAATAACACCTATCTTCTGATAAATCGATTTTCTCCATTCTTTGCCTTTAGGCGCAGGAGTTCCCCTTCCGTCAAGGCTCATTACTATCATTCCCCTGTTTGCAAGAGCGAGATGAAAAAGATAATAGAAACCCTGGTAGTTATCTGTTACCGTCTGTGAAGCCGGCTCGCCGTAAACATAGAAAAGAACCGGATATTTTTTTGCGGGATCAAAATCCGGAGGATAAATTGCCCATCCGTCTATCTCAACTCCCGATCCGGTTTTTACGGTGAACATTTCGGGAATATGATTTGGCACTTCCATCAGTTTTTTAAGAGCAGCTTCACCGTTGTTAAGCTCCCTTATCACCTTGTTTTCTCTGAAATCAAGAAGGTTTGTTACAGTGGGCACTCCCTGCCTTGAATACGATTCTATTGCAAGGCTGAAATCAGGGCTGATGTTATAGCTTGCCATCCCTTTGATCTCAGGAGAAGTGAATCTCTCAGCGGGTTTGCCTCCTTTGAGACTGCATCTGTAAAGATATTTCTGGGTTGCATTGCCGGGTGATGCATAAAAATACGCATACCCCCCCTTTAAATCATGTTTGTTAAAATCGATAACGTCAAAAGACTCAGTGAACAGAGGGGTAACCTTTCCGCTCTCTGAAGAAACCCTGTAAAGTCTCCGCCATCCGTCTTCTTCGCTCATCCATAAAAAGTCTTCATCATCAAGCCAGGTGAAAACATCATTCACATCAATCCAGGTCTGTTCTTTCTCTTCCTTTATCACCCTGGTTTTTCCTGAAGAATAATCCCACGAAATGATCTTCAGATTATTCTGCAGCCTGTTGAGATACTGAAAAACCACTTCTTCAGAACCCGGTTTCCACTCCATTCTGGCGATATAATTATTGCGGGGATCTCCCGGTTCTTCCATCATCGTGATCTTGCCTGATTCAATTTCAACCACCCCGAGTCTGCATGCTGAGTTGGTCTGGCCGGCTTTGGGATACTGCACCGGTATGGTGTAAGAATAAATCGAATCAGTATTGTTTATCATCAGGAATTCACCCACCCCCGAGGCATCAAGCTTCCAGAAAGCGATTTTTTTACCGTCATCACTCCACCTGAATCCGTCACGCAGCCCGAATTCCTCCTCATACACCCAGTCAAAAGTACCGTTGATGATTGTGACGGAGCCGTCTGTGGTTAACTGCTTCCTTTCACCGGTTGCAAGTTCTTCCGTATAAATATTATTTTTTGATACGTACGCTATGTATTTTTCATCCGGTGAAAATTTGGCGAACATCATTGATGATGCGGGAAGATCTTTTCCGCATTTTTTCAGTTTACCGGAGGCAAAATCGTAAAGGAAATAATCCCCTCTTGTATTTTGTCTCCATACTCTCTCAGAATTTGTAAAGATAAGAACTTTATCTTTTTGACCGGTGAGGGTGTAATCCTCAATATACAGGGGCGCGCCTCCGTTGGCTTCCTGCAGTTTTACGGCAGAAATGAAAACACTCTTCTCCCCGCTCAATGCGTCCGTAACGGTAATATCATTATACCCGTTCAGTTCTTTTGACATCTCTGACCGGTAATATGACTTACCCTGAGAATCCCATATAACCTTTCCGAAAGGTCTTGATGAGTAATAACCGGAAAAAACCTTGTCAAGCGTTACAGAGGCCTGCTCAGTCTGTGCGGATACAATAAAGGTAATTAACAGAACCGCGGCGGTTCCGGTTTTGAAAAGCCTGAATAAATTTTGCATAATAATCCTTATTTTCCTGCTGCTTCTTTTAGTTCTTCCATTGTAAACAGCGGCGTGAGTTTAAGCCCGCCGCCCGCCAGTTTTTCATGAGCGCTTTGCTCCCTGAGAATCACGCAGATAACATCAGCAGTAACAGCGCCTTCTTTACGGAGATCTTCGGTGCTTAACAGTATCTGTCCGCCGGTGGTCACAACATCCTCCACGATACAGACTTTTTTACCCGCAAATACATTCCCTTCAGCCACTTTTCTGGTTCCGTACTCTTTAGCTTTTTTCCTGACCAGAACCGTGGGGATACCCGTCTTAAGAGAAAGAACTGTGGCAAGCGGTATGCCGCCCATTTCCAGTCCTGCCAGAATCTCAGTGCCCTCCGGGATCAGGGCTTTCATCTGTTCCCCGATGGCATCCAGAAGCAAGGGGTCAGTTTCAAAGCGGTATTTATCAAAGTATTCATTTGATATTTTGCCCGAGCGGAGCAGAAATTCTCCGGTAAGATGGGCTGATTCAAAAATCTTCACTGCCAGTTCTTTTCTGTTCATTTATATCCGTTTCTCCATTTTTAAAAAGTTCCGGAGGAAATTTAATAAAAATTCCCGGAAGCAGATTACCGGATTAAATTTAAAGTGCTTATTCATCACTCTCTGATAATTTTTTTTTCATTATATTTGGCTGATAAAAGAGGGTATGTTTTTTTTTCAGAACATGTTTAATTTAATCATTTCGGAAGGCCTGTTATTTACCGGCTCTGATTCCGCATTCTGATAATCAGAATATTATGATCCCAAAAATTGCAATTACTCAGCTTTTGCGTTTAACGCAGGAGTATGTATTATTATCACAAATATCCGAAGGTGAATAATGAAATCTTATTTATTCCCGAGCGTACTTGAAAAACACGGCGAGGAATTAAAAAATGTTTTCGATGAGCTGATCAAGGGAATGAAGATCTATCACGAAGACGAAGCCTATCTTGTAGGTGATCTTGCCCTGATTGAAGGAACTTCACCACACAAAGTTGTGAACAGTTCACCACTTGACAGCGACTACAGAATCCTCTCCAAAGCAGCAGCATTACTGGCATCCACACAGATTAATAAACCTTTGAATATTACAGTCGGTTTTCCCTACAGTACATATCACGCAAACCGCGGACTCGCAGTTGATTTCTTTAAGGGAAAGCATGAAATTTTTTATGATCTTTTTGCCTTCGAAAGAAACTTTACAAAAAAAGTGGAAGTTGAGATAGAATCAGTTGATGTCATTCCTGAAATTCTGGGATGCAGCTTTGCAGTGAGAAACCATTTCAACAGCCCCGAAAACTGCTTTGTCGTGAATATGGGTTACGGCACTTTTGAAGCGTGCCTTACCAATAATTATGGTCTTGTTGACAGAACGGTCATCTCAACAAACGGTATTAAGTATGCCGTTGAAGACTGCATGAAAGAATTAAATAAAAAATATTATCTGGGACTGCGCACCTCACACAAATTTGACACTTATTTCCAGCGCGGATCAATAATGGTTAACAGGCGCCACCTTGATTTCTCAGAGATCAAAATGGATTCGCTGAAAAAATACTATAATGAGGTGATTTCACCCGCAATCAGGAATACCTGGTCTGATGATGATTTTGATAACACCAGGAAACTTTATATGGCCGGCGGAGGATCTAATTTCCCTGAAATAGTCAGATTCTTCCAGGAAGAGTTTAAAGATATACTTGATGTTGAGGTTATTCCCGATCCCCACCTTTCCGTTTCAAGGGGATATTACCTTAGATCAATGAAACTGACCAATGATAAAGATACTGCAGTTGGTATTGATATTGGTAACGCGCAGACTGTTGTAACCTATGGCGTGCCGCAGTATTTGCAAATGTAATTGATTAAATGGCCGGTGATTTTTGCCGGCCGCTTTTTACCAAGGACAAAATTGTTATGATGTTTGTAAAGGATAAGGTTAAATCACGTAAACCACGTGAAAATGAAACCGAAATCACTTATGTTAATGAAGATGTTCAGATAATCGGCTGCTTTGCAGTTCCGCATAATCTAGTTCTGCTTGGCAATATAAAAGGGGATGTTGTGGTTAAGGGTGATCTTATTATTGCAAAAACAGCTGCAGTAATAGGAAATGTATGGTGCAAATCAGCCACAATTGACGGTATTTTAAACGGCAATATAAGCTGTGAGAAAAAACTTACGGTTAATGAAGGCGGTCAGATTCTTGGCGATATTACTGCCGAAGATTTTCTTAGTTACGGCAAAGTTAATTTTGCCGGGAAGATAAATATCAGCAACAATGGCGCCAAAATGAATGAGGAATTTGAAAATATTGTTTCAAGAATGCTTCATGACGCCGGTAACCGTAAAAAAGAAACAAAGCAGCACGAAACTCAGGGTACAAACAGTTCTTTCTCCGGATTCGGATCTGTAAGTGCTAATGACCGCAGCTTAAGAAATGTGATCACGGAAAAAAGAGACACCACTCCGGCTACTGAGAAGGCTGTTAACGCTCAGGATAACGGGGACGCTTCAAAAAGTAATCCCTGGATATGAATTGACGGGGGGCAGCATTGTTTCGGGGAGATATTTCATAAAATTGAGTTAAGGAACAGGGTCATACCCGCTTCCTCCCCAGGGATGACAGCGCGATATTCTCCTTATCCCAAGCCAGCCCCCTTTTAATATTCCATACTTTTTTAACGCCTCAAGCGTGTAGTGTGAGCATGTTGGTGTGTATCTGCATGAAGGGGGAAACATGGGCGAGATAAACATCTGATACATCCTGATCAGTATGATCAGCGGTATCGCCATAAGCTTTAATATCCTGTTAAGCAGGTTCATTGAAGTTAAAACTGTTTAAATAAAATAATTCTTTTAATCTGAATCCCCTTCATCTTCCTTATCAGCATTTTCAAGCAGAAAATCAGTCATTGCAAGTATATCCTGCCCTTTGTTTTCCGGATCATTCACCAGATCAAAATAAATATTGTAATGCCTGTAAACATCAGCCTTTTCACGGATGAGAATATCAAGAAGGCCCGTCATCATCTCTTCTC
This sequence comes from Ignavibacteriaceae bacterium, assembly GCA_013359345.1. Taxonomy (GTDB): domain Bacteria; phylum Bacteroidota; class Ignavibacteria; order Ignavibacteriales; family Ignavibacteriaceae; genus JABWCA01. Next base: position 10,776 of record JABWCA010000024.1, on the reverse strand, counting down.
TTTCAGAAGGGGGCTTTCCGTTCACTGCGTCAATTATCAGAAGTTTCTGATTATATGTAAGCACGGCAGAGCCTGCCAGCATATGAAGGAAATAATCCCGCAGATCATTTTCCTGAGTCATGATTACAGAAGCCACTATATTATCGTAGGAGTCTTCGTCTCTGAGAAGGTCTTCAACTGAAACTGAATCCCAGACGGAGTACGGCAGACTGCTGTCATTTTCAGGAACAACCTTCTCCTTCCATGCCGGATGATGCAGCCACGGAATGAAATCGGGTTCAGCTATTTTTGTCTTATATCGTTCCATAATAATCACACTCTTTACTTATTTAACCCTTTTCAGAGAAAGAGGTTCCCTTCACCGCTCTTTTTCTCAAAAATCTCAGGTTCAAATGGTTCTATATGAACAAGAACATCACTTATAGAGGGTTTTTTGTCTCTTATTTTATCTTTTATTGCATGAGCTATCCGGTGACCTTCGGTTACCGTAAGCCTTCCGTCAACAATTGCGTGCATATCAACAAAGTATTCAAATCCCATTTTCCTCACAAAGCACTTTTCAATATCTTTAACCCCCTCAACCGATCTTGCAAGCTGTCTTACTTCATCGTGTACAGAATCAGGCGGTGCAGTATCGAGCACTTCTTTGAGTGCCGGCATAAATAAAGCGATCGCATTATACATTATCACGGCAGATGCAAATAAAGCTGCATAGTCATCAGCCTCTTCATATCCCGCACCTCCTATAAGTGCAATGGATATACCGATAAATGCTGCAGCCGAAGTTATCGCATCGCTCCGGTGATGCCAGGCATCATTTGTTACTGCGGTGCTTTCAAGTCCCTTTCCCACAACAATGATTTTTCTGAACAGAAATTCTTTCACCGCAACAACAGCAACAAGCACAATCAGCGTGAATGGCTCGGGAGCATGATGAGGTGTAAGTATTTCCTGCAGACTCTGGATGATTATCAGAATGCCTGCGCCTAAAAGCATCAGACCAACAAACATCCCGGCAAGGGGTTCAGCTTTTCCGTGTCCGTACGGATGTGTCTTATCTCTCGGCTTTGAGGCAAACCTGATGCCAACAAGCACAATCGTGGATGTAAATATATCAGATAACGATTCAATGGCATCCGCAATGAGTGCATAAGAATTGCCCAGTATGCCAGCAGCACCCTTTATCAGGACAAGAAAGAAGGAAACGATTATTCCGATAAGTGTGGTGCGCAAACCTGTGCCCGATTTCAGTTCAACAACAGGATTGGATTTAAGGGATTCGGGGGAGTCAACTGACATGGGAGAAATGACCGGATGAACTGTAAAAAACTTTCGGCATTATAGTGCTTAATTAATAAAATAGCAATTACAAATATGATAAATAATCAGGAATAATTTCTCAGGACTCCTGAGGAAAATATTTATCCCCTTTTCATTCTCTTATTCTGAAAACCTGTACTGCGGCTTTATTTGTACCGGCTATAAAAAGACCGTTATAAATTAATCCCCGGGTTATGAATCTCCCCTCAGAAGTAAATGAAAAAAGTTTTTTGAGACCTGCTGCTTCAAGAATGTCAGTCTTCCTTTCATGATTCAGGACAATCATACTCTCACCGGTGATCACCGGCGGCACTGTAATCAACCCCCCTGTCAATTGAGATGAAATTAAAGGAAAATCCTCTTCATCTGCAAAAATCATTACATTGCCCGCAAGATCTGTCACGATTACTTTTCTGTCAGTAACCAGCGGAGCAGCGGTGCTTCTGGTTCCCAGTTTCCGTTCTGCTGTTATTTTCCCTGTCTCCTGATCTGTTTTTCTGAGGTAAAGATCATCCGAAACAGTGTAAATCATCCCGTTCTTCACTGATATTGCTGAGATAATGTCATTTGCAATTTTATATTCTTTAACGCCTGCGGGATTCTCAGAGGGTGTAACGCTCAGTTTGCCCCCCTCTCCTGCCGTGATTATAAAATTTTCATCAGCGTAACACGCCGTGATCCCCTTGTTCAGCCTGTATTGATTTTCGGTGCCCGGTTCATATAAATATCCTGAACGGCAGATTAGATATGGCTTATTTTTAATTGAAAAAAGATGTAGCCCGATATCTTCGATACTGTAAGTTGCGACTGAGGAATTATTTATAAAATCATAGACTAAAACATCTGTAGTGTTCCGGTTTTTAAGAACTGCTGCAACGGTAACGGTGTTACCTTCAACCAGCGGAGGCGAAACTACAGACGAATTTTTAATATTTATAATCCCCTTACGCTCCCCGTTTTTGAGGTTATATGCATATACTCTCCCGCTGAGGTCTGAGATAAAAAGAACATCTCCCTTAACTGTAAACGGATCTGCAGGCATACCGCCGTAAACATCAAGCTCATACAGTAACTCAAGACTATCGGCCGTGATGTTTGTGTAAACTCCGGGATCTTTAAGCTCTTCGGGATCAATCTTCATACTTGTTGATGCGCAGCCCGAGATCAGGAGTGCAGTAAGAACAATCAATGCTCCTTTCAGATGATCAATCCTGAGTAAAAATCCTTTTTTCATCAGAAATCCCACCCGAAAAAGAACTGCCAGAACAGACCTTCCTGAAAATTCTTAAAATTATTTTCTATCTTTTTGCCGACATCATACCGGAATACCAGGATATTAAAGAAATTAAACCGGATTCCTCCTCCTATGCTCCCGATCGTTTCTTTGTAAGTTTTATCCCAGACAGAACCTGCATCAAAAAACAATGCTCCCCTCAGACCCGGGAAAGCAATGCCGAGAAACGGAAAGTTGAGCACAATTCTGTCAAGCAGCGGGAACCTGAATTCAGCAGAGCTCACCCAGACCTTTTCTCCTCTCAGTCCGAACCGCGGCCAGCCTCTAAGATCCCAGCTTCCGCCGGCGAGGTATCTTCGTGCATCCGTTCCGTCATTGTAATATAAGGAAGCCCGTAATGCAAGGGCAGTTGAAAATGAGGTCCGGAGATAATAACGCCCGTCAAGTATCAGGGAGAGATATCTTATATTATCATATCTGATATCGGCAGTGTAGCCAAGCGCAGCTCTGAGTCTGGCACCGTCAAGCGGACCTGTTGGTCCCCACAGTGAATTATCAAAAACATAGGAAACTGAGCCGCTTAGCAGCAGAGCATTTTTTTCGATCACATTTGTTACAATCTCGCGGTTCAGATTGGAAAATGATGCGGAGGCCTCAAGCCTCGCAAAGGTTGAAAGGGGATACTGCATAACGAAAAATCCGCCGAAGCTTTTTTCATAGTAATATTCGTCACTTTCTCTCAGGTCGTACCTTCTGCCACGGTAATTAAATATGCCGTATCCATAATTGAGCCTCTCCCCCTGCCTTAGCCTGAACAGCTCAACATTGAAATTGTCCAGAAAATCACTTTGCACCTCTGCGGTGTTGTAGAGTACAAAATAAAACTTATCATCACCCAGAAGATCACTTACAGAGAGCACCGCCCCTCCCCTTGTTCCGAATACAGGGTCGGTGGTTACCTGGCTCTGTGCATAATCAAGAGTATAATCTTCTTCATACGGCAGCTTACTTTTTACCAGCTCTGCCGGAATTCTTTCATAATTGTTTGCTGATTCAGGCACTTTTCCCTTTGCTGCTAACAATGAAAATTCAGCATCAGTAACAAGTGAATCCGGATTTGCAATACAGTAAATTCCAAACATGAATTTTTCAAAACCGGTATAGTACAGCTTTCCGTCACCACTGATTACGGGTGTGCTCATACCTGTAAGCAGAATAGTGTGCTTCTTAACTTTTGTGAAATCATTCACCGGCACCGAATAAAGATTAAAAACGCCGTCATTATCGGATGTAAAAAATAAGCGGTTTGAAGCAGTATCAGGCAGAGGATATTTTATATTATTTTCTGCCCATGTAAGCTGTTTAATTTCACCTGTGCTGATATTAAAAGTGTACAGATTCATTGTTTTCAGATCAAATCTGTCAGATGAAAATATCACTACCGATTCTGATGCACCCGTAACGGGAAAACGGTCTTCATAGAAATCATTTGTGAGTCTTGTTAATTTAAGGCTTTCTGTATCAAGCAGAAAAATATCAGAAAAGCCCCTCCTGTCAATTGAGCGGAATAAGAGTTTCCCGTTTTTAGTAAAACTCAGATCAGAAATTGTGACAAGCGAACTATCCGCAAAAACCGAAACACGTTTATCTGAAGGAAGTCTGAAAAAGTTGATGATGTCTTTTCCGCCGGATTTACTTACAAAAGCCAGCAATCCGTTTTCAGTAACTGCCACAGAAGGTTCGAATAACCTGAGCGATTCATAATCCTCACTCTTTTCCCCTCTGATGAAAAGTTCAGGTTTGCTCTCAGAAGAGGGTTTCATTCTGTACACCGATGAATAGCCATCCAGATTAGCAGTAAAGTAAAGATATTCTTTTCCTGTTGAATCTCTCCAGAGTGCAGGATTAAATGCATATCCGCGGGGTGTGATCTTTTCCGAAGCGAATGAAGGCATCTCGAAATCTGAAACAACCGGGTAGTATTTTTTTCTGAGATAATTTTCCCAGTCACGGTTTATTTTTTCGAAAGGTTCCCCTAGTGTGTAAGCCAGAACCTCCTCGAAAGATTCTGAAACCCAGAGATTTTCAAGCACGGTATTGATCACACCGTGACCATATTTTTCGGATGCATATTCCATAAAAGACTGCCCCTCCTTGTACATGAGGAAACTGCCGTAAATAGCATACATATTTTCAAGATTGACGAAATAGCCGTTGAGAACTGCATCACGCATTACCTGTTCAGCCTGCGCATCCCATTTTGTTGAATAATACTCCGCTATACCCTCAACAAACCAGAGGGGCGGCACATGGATATCTGTACGGCGCCTTTCAGAGAATATTCTGGTGATCTTGGTAGTCATGAATACATGAACAAGTTCATGCTTTATAACGTGTTCAAACTGACTGAGAGATCCTGAGAAAGGGATAACCACCCTCCCTTTCATAAATTCAAAAAAGCCCCCCACGCCATCCGGTATGAATCCGGGAGTGGTATTAGTCTGCTGAAAATGAGTTGACGTATTGTAAAAAATTAGCGGTATACGGTAAGTAACCAGATGGTTAAACTCAGTTTTGAGGTGCAGGTATGAATCCTCTGCTATTTTGGCACCTTTTTCGGCAATCTCTTCAATTTCCTCATAATAGTAAACATCAAAGTTCTGCGTTTTAAGAACCTTCCATTCAAAATTCTCGTACTGAACCTTGTTCCTGCCAAAATAATAGTATTGTGCATTAACAGCAGTCTGAAGCAGAAGAAGAAATAATATTAAGAGGGTGTTTTTTTTCAAAGAGAGCTTTTACAAAATAACAGAGAAAAATTTCAGAAAATCCGGAGTCCTGAATTTTTCATTCGAGAGATCCGGAACTGTTGCAATTTAATAAATTTGCAGTTAATTTCTGATTCAATTAATATCACAGACCCTCACCCAAAACAAAATAACCATTTCCTTCTGCTTTGCGTCGTTGGGGATTTTGTGGGGGGGTACGTTTGCTACAGATATTACCCGTCCCGGGTTGAGCCCGTGTTTTGACAGGAGGCATCTTCCCGTGATTTAATATGTTCTTGCGGGGGCATTGTTATAATTAATTTCAAGGGGTATAAAGAAGAAGTTTTTGGTAATGTTTGTTCTCACCATTCGGGGGAGGCTTCCCCCGAATGGTAAACCACTGCTAAGAAATGTGTTTTAATTGTTAATTTGCATTTTTGCCGTCAGCTGAAGCAAACGGCAAGAATGTACTGCATTTAATCAAGGAATGGTTTTAACTATTACTTGGCAGGATTTGTTGGTACGAAGACTGTAACCCTATCAATTTTGAACGGAGACTTCTCAGAACCAATTAAGCCATCCGGATGGGTGTGATAAATCAATGAAAAAATAAACTGCGATAATCTGTAAAAATCAGCGTCATCCGCGTATCTATTTTATGCTGCTGAACGAAGAACACCGGCACTAAGAACCCGGAACCGAAGAAAAATCCGTGTGAATCCACTTAATCCGGAACCTGTCCGCCGAAGGAGGAATCCGCGTTTCAAACGTTGTGCTGCTGAACCACGAACCAGGCGCTAAGCACTACGAACTTTTTTAATCTGACATCTGCGTCCCATCCCCTTTTTGCCGTCAAAATCCGCCGCTTCGCGTCGTTGGGGATTTTGTTGGGGGGTGCGTTTGCTACAAACAGGAAACCCGTAAACGGGTTATCTTGCACCCGCTATCAGCAAGAATGAGGCCACCTGGCTGATTGGAATTAAATCCTAAACAAGAAATTCGTGTTCATACGCTTTATTCGCTCAATTCGTGTTTCAGAAAAATCCGCTTAATCCGGAACCTGTACGCCGAAGGAGGAATCCGCGTTTCAATCGTTGCGCTGTTGAACCACGAACCAGGCACTCCCGCACTAAGCGCCGCTCCCCCTGCTGTCACTGCTGTCACCGAAAAAGCACAGCGGCAGTTATACAAAATCTTTGGGAATAGTGATGCCGTGATCAATGAAGAACTTATCTACCAGAGTTTCAACTGCGGCTGTTGATTTGCACGCAAGGGCATCCTGAGCGAGAATTTCACAATCTGAAATTTTTACCGAAAGAATAATCTTTTTCATGAGCGGTATGCCGGAAGGCGATGCACTCAGGAACCTGTATCCCAGGCCGAGCAGCAACGGGATGGCACGCGGGTCTGCTCCCATCTCACCGCACAGGCTTAAGGGGAGAGATGCCTCAGCGGCATTATCAGCAATCCTTTTTAACACTCTTAAAAATGAAGGATTAAACTCCTGATAAAGATAGGCAACTTCATCATTTGCCCTGTCAACGGCGAGCGAGTACTGTATGAGGTCATTCGTCCCGACGCTGAGAAAATCAACTTCATCTCCCAGACAGGGAATAAGATCTGCGGCAGAGGGGACTTCAATCATTATGCCGAGTTTATACTTTCTGTGTGTTAGACCCAGTTCCTCTTCGCATTCTTTAATAAGTTGTTTGGTTTCTTCTATCTCTTCAAAAGCAGAGATCATCGGGAGAAGTATATTAAGGTTGTTGTTGAATGATGCCTTCAGGAGTGATCTTATCTGGCCTTTGAAAAGTTCCTTATTACTCAGAAGGAATCTTATGCCGCGCAGACCAAGAAAAGGATTGTATTCAGTTTTATGGAATAATCTGGTTTTATCACCACCAAGATCAAATACCCTGATGGTTACATTCTTTGGGTAAGATTTTTCTGTGATGTCAAAGTAGAGTCTGGTCTGGAAGTTTTCATCAGGGAATTCCCCTGTCTCTTCAATAATCTGCTCTGTTCTGTATAATCCTATTCCTTCTGCACCGTTAGCCTCTGCAATAAGGAGTTCATCTGTTACATCAATATTTGCGAGGAGAGAGATCTTCACACCGTCAATCGTGGATGAGCTTATATCTTTCAACCCTGCAAGTTCGGAATTGACCTTCTCAAGAATGTGAGCTTTATTATCATAAAATTGCTTCTGGCGTGAATCAGGGTCAAAAATGATGAAACCGTTGTAACCGTCAATGATTATTTCACAGCAGTCTTCATTAAGCCGCTCAATAAGAGAGTGAGCACCAAGCACTGCGGGGATATTCAGAGAACGGGCAATTATTGCGGCATGGGATGTAAGTCCCCCCTCTTCGGTGATATATCCTCTCACATTGCATCTTGAGAAAAGAATTGTATCGGCTGCAGTAAGATTAACCCCTGCTACCGCAACGTCGTTTTCTATCCTTGAAACCCATCTTTTCCGGCTGATATTTCTGAGTATCCTGTTCTTGATATCCTCAATGTCAAACGCACGTTCCTTGAAGTAAATGTCATCGCTTCTTTTGAGCATGACAATAAATTTATCAAACTCTTCGGCAACAATAACAGCAGGGTCACGCCTCTCTTTTCTGATGCGGGTCCTTATTTCATCAAGCACAATGGGGTCTTCAAGAATCATTATCTGAGCTTCAAATATCTCAGCCCGTTTTTCCCCCATTTTCTCCTTTGCAAGAGCAAATATTTTACTCAGCTCATATTTTGAGCGTTCTATTGCGTCATTGAATGACCTCAGCGCCTCTTCAACATCTGTGATCTCCTGCTCCTCAATATGCACCTCTTCCTTTACGAAAAGGTGAAATTTTCCTGTAAAGATTCCCGGAGCAGCCGGAATTCCTTTGATCCAGTTATCGGATTCATTCAGTAGTAGTTCAATCTCTTTCAAAGTTCGCCAAATCCTCCTTCAATGAGCGAAGTGATTTCCCGGCACATTATTTCTTCGTCCTTACCGCTGAACTCCAGCAGAAGTTCGGCACCCTGAGGTGCAATAAGTGTCATTACCCCGACAATACTTTTACCGTTAATACGGTAACCCTCATGACTTATATAAAAATCAGCATCATATTTTCCGGCAGTCTTTACAATTGTTGATGCGGGCCTTACATGCAGCCCCGCCCTGTTCACTATCCGTACTGTCTTCTCAATCATCCTTTATTTACTTCTCTTGATTAGTGCGTTTGCAAGATCTCCCAGATAACCGGCGTATTCGCGGTTGCTGAGGTGCCTGAGTGAATCAATAGCCTCTGAACTTATTTTCCCGACTTCATCTCTGGCTTCGGTTAAAACCCCTAATTTCTCATACAGATCTCTGAATTTTCCTATCTCATCCTCCCGGCATCCTTTGTTTTTAACCACCCTGAGGAATTCTTCTTTATCTTCACCCTCAGCTCTTTCCAGCGCCTTGATAAAGAGAAAGGTTTTTTTGCCTTCAAGCAGATCACCGCCGATCTTCTTTCCGAACTCTTCGCTCCCGCTGATATCCAGCAGATCATCCTGAATCTGAAATGCGAGCCCCAGCTTCATACCAAATTCAGTAAGCGCTTCAATTTCTTTTTCGGTGCCGTTTCCCAGTACCCCGCCTATTGAGCAGCAGGTTCTTGAAAGTGCCGCCGTTTTCTTTGAAATCATTTCCAGATATTCATCTATTGTGACTGTATCCCGCAGCTCAAAATCTTTATCAAGGCTCTGCCCTTCGCATACTTCAATAAGTCCCCGTGTGAAAAGATAAGGCACCGAAAGATGCTCCTTCTTTACGTCTTTGAGGAGATACTCATAAGCAACGGCCATAAGTGCGTCACCTGCAAGAATTGCGGTGTTTACATCGTAGATTTTATGAAGCGTTTCAAGTCCGCGCCTGGTATCGGCGTTATCCATGATATCATCATGAATCAGCGTGAAATTATGGAGCATTTCAACCGCAAGAGCCGCATTATAAACATTTTCGAATTTACCGCCGGTTGCCGCAGCAGAAAACAGCACCAGAATGGGTCTTAACCTTTTTGCCGGACTGACCAGAATATAATCAACGGGCTTATAGAGCGAGAGTGGCAACCGCCCGTCAAGAGCTCTGGTTAATTTTTCATCAATTATTAATTTCTGTTCTTCGTAAATCTGTCTGAAATTATCAGCCACCTAAAACAACTCGCTTTTTATTATTAATTTATCGTTCCTCAGTTCACTGAGTGTTGAGGATCCTGTTAAAAACATTATTTTCTTCAGATCTTCAAAATAACCATTTATTAAGTTAATTACCGCGTCAGTACCCCCCTCAAGAAGTGCCTGAAGAACTTTTCTTGCTGATGCAGTAATATCCGCACCAAGAGCCAGCGCCCTGGCATTATCAAATGAATTATCTATACCTCCCGATCCTATCAGAAGGAAATCATACTTCATTTTCAATTCATGAACAGTTCTTATGCAGTAGGAAGTGGGTAAACCCCAGTTCCAGAAGTTATGCGAACTGTTGCCGCCGTTCCTTAGAATCTCAACGCCGGTCCATGTAGTTCCTCCTGCCCCGGCAACATCAATCCCCTTAACACCTGTTTCAAGGAGCCGGGCGGCGGTGGTTCCTGATATACCTGAGCCGACCTCTTTTACGATCACAGGAATCTCAATATGATTTGCAAGATATTCCAGATTTTTCATTAGTCCGGTAAAATTGAGGTCGCCCCCCTTCTGAAACAACTCCTGAGCGGGGTTAAGATGCACAGCAAGCACATCAATTTTAGATGCTTCAACAAGAATGGAAAATTCATCGGGGTTTTCTGTCATGCTTACCTGAGCCGCGCCGATATTACCGACCAGCGGAATATCACCCGCTTCCTGCCTTATCATTTCAAAGTGATGAACCAGATCATTGCTTTCAAGGAGGTATCTTTGCGAACCGAGTCCGAGTGGAATTTTCAGTTCACGTGCAGCAGCAGCCAGTTTAAGATTAATATTGTTAGCCTCATCTGTTCCCCCGGTCATGCATGAAATCATAAAAGGAACGTTAATCTCATGCCCGAAAAACAGTGTTCTGAGATCAATGGCGCTGATATCGGTTTCTGTGGCAGCGTCATGAATGAATTCGTAGTTTTCGAATCCGTTTGTTTTCGCGGTGTATTTTACGCGGTCGCTCGCGCAGAGTCTTAAGTGATCAGCTTTCCTTTTAATTAACTCATCGTTATGGTTGTTCGGCATTATTAAGTAACTTCAGTTAAATCTGAAAAATAGCAATTGTTTATTTCTGTAACAACAGTAATTCACCATTTGATTCAAAAAACAGAAATTTGAATTAGATCATCGGGTGGCAGTATGAGTAACCGGGTTAATACTTCCGCATGAAATTTTGTATTTTAGGGTCAGAAATATTTTTCATTAATTAAGATTCAGAAATAATTCTCAGCTGATGAAAAG
>JABWCA010000246.1 GCA_013359345.1 Ignavibacteriaceae bacterium | reverse complement strand
TTTGAAGAGTATAAAAGTAGTCAAAAAGAAGGATTTTTACAATTTATCAGTTTTTTAAGAAGTAGTTTAATAAGTTAATAAGCAAAAACTTAAAGAAAAATAATTTCTGAGTTTTTATCTGAAAAATTTAAATGGCTGATACAAAAAAATGACCTTACAGATTAAAATATTATGGATTGTTGCAGCAGTTATCACTCTTGTAGCCGGGCTGATGAATGCAATGCTTTCAAAAGACTACCCTGTTTCAGGGACAATAGGGATTGAAGCAAAAAAAGTGTCATATTACTTTGAAAAAACATACTCGGGTAAAGATGACTACAAATTCCTTATCAGAAGCGATTATGAGGGCCTCAGAGGGTATTTCCGGTATTATGATCCGGTAAAAAAAGATTCTGTGATTGTACCGCTTAAACCTGAAGGGGAATTTCTCTCAGGAGTGATGCCACGTCAGAAGGCAGAAACTGTTGTGGCTTACAAAGTATTTCTGCAGGCGGGAGAAAGACTTTATCAGGTGCCTCCAGGGATCACCATGGAGACTAAATTTTATAATAACTTCCCGGTTTACGTGGCCGTCCTGTATTATATTGTTATTCTGGGGGGCATTCTGTTTGCCGTAAGATCAGCCCTTGAGGCATTTAACCCCAGACCGCATTTCAGAAGGTTTGCCATTCTGACCGGCATCTTCTTTGTGCTTTTCGGCTTTTTTATGGAGCCGCTTAAAAATTATTATCTCCTCGGCGGCGGACCCGGTAAAGTGCTCTCACCGCTTCAGATGTTTGATTTTATCAGCGCTGCCCTGCCGGTTATCTGGTTTGCTGCCCTCCCCCTCCTTGGTTCCGTTAAAAGACGGGATGTTGTGGTCATAGCTGCGGGGGTGCTCACTGTTGTGATTTACGTGATTTTCGGATAGGTGAATCCTGCTCCGGCTCTTATGCACGGAACGATTCGCCCTGTGTTATATGTCAGGATAAGGAACATTCACAGAATTAAAGGCCGGGGGCATCCGGACGCATTTACTTATGAGATAAACTGAAAGATCCCGCTGCCGGAGGCAGATACAGCCCTGCCTTCAGCAGCGGGATTTATTAATCATTTTTGCTTTGCTTTGCCGGATCAGAGATCATTAAGAATCTGCATGATATAATAGACCGGACTTCCGGGCTGACCCGGTTTGTTAACTGCGTAATGATCACAGTTACTGACTGAATATGTTGTTGCTATTCCCTTCGCTGATGAAGTAAATGGCACTATTCCGTCATTTTTGGGGTGATCTTTCCACAGGAGATTGCTCGTAATCTTAAGAGTAAAATCATAATCGTAATCCCAGACCCAGTATGGTATAAAGAGCACATACTGATACTTGCCTCTCATTTCACCGATAATATTGTAAGTGTTATTCTCATAATAAGAAGGGGGTATTGAAGTTTTCAGATGATTGATAAATCCTGACCCGGGTTCAAGATCTGCGCCGATTCCGCCGGCAAAAAATGTAAGAACTCTTGAGATTGCCGCCATAGGGGTTCCGTCATGGGGTGTGCCCAGAAAGATACTCTTCTCCGGCCTTCCCCCTATCGCTATATATCCCCTTGTAACCAGCCCCCCCATGCTGTGCGCCATAATTACAGGAGTGTAAATGCCGGCGTTATCAAGAGTGTTTTTCAGTTCGTTACTTAGCACATAAATACTCTTTTTCCAGTCATACTGATAAGTGTAAACCGAAAATCTGTTTGAAGGGTATCTGGTTCTGAGTGTCTCAATCATGCTGTTCCATGTTGAGGCATCACTCCCGAAACCATGTATGAGGATCAGGGGCTTTCCCGTTCCGTATCTGTGAACAAGTTCGGGGCCTGAATTTGTAACCGGCTGATTCTTAAGTGTTATCCTGAAACCCTTCCCGGCCTTTGACAATGATGAATCCTCAATCCCGAACTCCTTAATCCGGGTGAAAACCACTGTGCCGGTATCAAGTCCGGGGCATGACCACTTCATGATAAGAAGGGATTGGTTGTTGTGCCAAATCTGATAGCCCGCAAAGCTGACATTAAGAGTATCTGCAAGCAGCACAGAAAATCTCAGGGAGTCATTTGTGACCTGCGGGTAAAACTCGTGCTCGGCAACAATTTCACCATCTGTAAGAATAAAGTTTCCTGTTGTTCCTACCGGGTTCCTTTTAATTTCCATATAAAAAGAAATTGAAGGCAGCGAATCGGTTATGCCGTCATTATCCGCATCAGATTCATGCCCCTCCCACATTCCTTCATATTTTTCAGAAATTGCAAGCGGGGTTACGGGGTTGTTTGAACTGCTCTCACCGCAGCCGGCAAAAAGCAGTAATATCAGAATGGGCAGAGCTTTGCCAATGTATCTCATGATTTTTTCACGGTTTTGTTTGTAAATAAAAAGAAGTGAGGGCAGGTGTTCGTGCCTGCCCTTAAAAATTAATAAGCTTTTACAAGCTGTGCATTTCTGTAATAATGCAGAAGGATTTCATCAAACATAAAACCCTTTTCGGCCATCACGGCGGCACCTATCTGGCAAAGGCCCACTCCGTGACCCCATCCTGCACCTTTCAGAATGAATCTTCCGGGAACACCGTCTTTAACATCCAGCTTTTTCACGTAAAAGGCTGAACTGTAAAGATGCGATTCTGAAAGCAGTCTCCTTATTTCAAGTTCCTTGCCGATGGTCATTGTTTTAAGCCTGCCTGCAATTCTGAGTTCGATGATTCTCGCTGACGGCCCTCTTTTCAGGGGAACCATGTCAGTTATTTCGCCGAAATCAATTCCTGATTTTTTAAGAATCAGTTCCCTGAGCTGTTCATTTGTATACTCAACCTGCCACCTGTAAAAATCGGTGGTCTCCTGGTCGAAATGAGGCAGCACCTGGGAAAGGATTTTTTTATCTGTCGTATTGCAGTAAGCCGGCGGATCTGAATCAAGCCATTTGACAGCATTTTTTTCATCGGTGAAGTCAAGATTGAAACCATCGGGCTCAAATTTATAATCAATAACTGCTATGAGATACGGGTAATGTTTATCTTCCCATACATTCTCAAAAGGTTCTGTAACACCGCCGCATGATTTGTAGTAGCGGGCATCACAGATATCGCTGCCGTATTTGAGCACCAGCCCTCTGGTTTCCTTAACCGCATTATCTGCTGATTCTGTGAAGATTTTTGTGATTCCCTGATAGCGCTGACAGTGGTCATCAGCACATACATCAAAGAGCGTATGATCTTCACGGTCATACCATTTTATCCGGGTATCATCAGTAAGCGTGAAACCGGGGTCTTTCTTCTGTTCATCTGTGAGCTGCTTTGATTTTTCAATCTGAGAGAGAACCCAGCTTCTGGAAATCACCGAATGAGCCTTGAGAAGATTTATATTGCTCCTCGCATTCATCTCTGATGATATCACGCTTCTGAGATATTCTTCGATATTGATAAGATTCACAGCCCAGATACAGTCATCCTCAATCGAAAATCTGAGTGAGCCCTTAAAGCTCTGCTTCTCTTTCCGTTCCCAGTGAAACTGTATCCCGATAATCACATCTTTGATTGTGAAATGCTCTATATCAGCAGATGAAGGATTTATCACCAGATTGTCACTGAAAGTAAACTCACCGCTTTTGCCGCTGACCTTAATTTCATTGCCCGATATGGTAAATAAATAATTTCCGCTGAGAAGTCTGTCCCCTTCTTCGGTGTAGTAATCACCGTAAAAAATCACATTTATCTGCTTTGCTTTCAGGACCCCGACACTCAGTACCGGTTCTGTCATACATTCTCCAAAAAAAATTAGTGCGAACCCTTAAAATAGGAATAGATTCGGTAATTCAGATTATCTGCAGGGGTCTGTTAATGAAAAAAATAAATATTAATGAAGTTCCCTCCGTCATTTTTCAAAACCTTTTATCATCTATATTTGTTAATAAACTATCAGAATTAAAATTCCCCGCACAAAATTATTATTTTAAAGTTTTACAATCCGGAAAAGTAAGAATGAATAAGACAGTAAATATTATCGGTTTCCCGATGGACCTTGGTGCAGGCCGGCGTGGTGTTGATATGGGCACCTCTGCTTTAAGGATTGCCAACCTTGCAGGAAAACTTGAGCAGCTTGGCTATAAGGTTGTGGATTCGGGCGATATTGATATCGAGATGCAGGAAACATCCGATCTCGGTAACCATAAACTGAAATACCTTGATGAAATCAGGAAAACCTCGTATATGATGGCAGAAAAGGTTGAAAAGGCTCTTGAAAATGATCATTTCCCGCTTTGCATAGGGGGTGACCATTCAATGGCTATCGGTACTCTTGCAGGCATTTCCTCATACTGCAGAAAAAAGGATCTGAGCCTTGGGGTTATCTGGATTGATGCACACACCGATATGAACACCCCCGAAACAACCCCCTCCGGCAACATTCACGGGATGTCGCTTGCGGTGGCAATCGGGATGGGTGATGAGAGCCTTGTAAATCTGTATGCGCCCGGCAAAAAGGTAAGCCCTAAAGATGTTGTGGTTATAGGGGCAAGAAGTATTGACTCCGGCGAAAAGCTGAACATCAAGAGCAGCGGAATAACTGTTTACACCATGACAGATGTTGACAAACTCGGAATTCTGAGAATAATATCAAGAGTCCTGAAACAATTCAGGGATAAAGTTGATCATATTCATGTGAGTTTTGATGTCGATAGCGTTGACCCTGTACTCGCTCCGGGTGTGGGCACCCCTGTGCCGGGCGGACTCAGCTACCGGGAGGCGCATCTTCTTATGGAAACCATTGCAGAGTGCGGCTGTATGTCGTCACTTGAAATAACTGAAGTTAACCCCATACTTGACATTCAGAATAAGAGTGCGGAGTTTGCTGTTGATCTTGTTGCCTCAAGCATGGGTATGAAAATTTTATAAACCGGAACCGATGAATTATTTAAAAGAATTTGCCATTTATGTCGGACTGATGTTTGCAATCACGATGATCCTGAAATTCTTCGGGGTTCTGAACATCACATTCACGTTCATTTTTTCATTTCTCTTCATAGTAATCGGTCTGGCTACCGTCTATTTCCGGTTCGGGAAAAAAGACAAGCCGGCTATTGTCATCGGCACAATAATCTTTCTGCTCGGTGTGCTGAACAACCTTAATGAGCATTTCTTCCTTATGTCAATGTCGCAGCTTTATCTTCCTGCTTCATTATACATAATAGGGATAGTAGTGCTTATGCTCTATATAGATGAGCCCAAAAAAGTCTCATATCTTTTTCTTTCACTCTTTTTCATCAGCGTGCCGTTTTTCATACTCAGCAACCGCGGCGGAATCAGGTTTGACAGCATCATGGCAGCCGCGCTTATGGTATTTTCAAAATACTGGCTGATTCTCCTGCTCGCAGTTATCTCAATACTCTTTCTTGTTTTCCAGAACAGCGTTAAACAGGAAGAGAAAAAAGAGAACGGAGAGAGGGAAAATGGCATAAAACCATTTGAAATTTTTGAGTCTGATCCTGAACCGGGCGATAAAACCACCGGCAGAATTCATGTTGATATTGCTGATGAAAACGATATCCGGAAAGAAGAATAATCCCTTTTCAGGCAACATAAATGAATTAATCCGCCCTCTTTTTTAGTTCCTGCCATTCACACAGAAAAGTTAACCGATCAAAATTATTTTCGTCAGAAAATCAGAGAATCTCTTTTACCTTTAATGCTGCAGAAAATTTTTTTCTGAAGGATAATTCACTGATTACGCACAAAAA
>JABWCA010000245.1 GCA_013359345.1 Ignavibacteriaceae bacterium | reverse complement strand
CAGTGTCATCAGTTTAAACAGGTCGCCGCTATAAATCAAATTGATAAATAGCGGCGATTTTTTTATCACATCTCCTGATAAATTTCCCTCAAATATTTGGAAAATTCGCTAAAACAGCGTTCTGTGTTATCTATTGCCGTTGATTTTAGTCAAAGGTGAGGATGATGAGATTTCCCCGCGGTTTTAACTGCATCTTTGATCCCATTTTGGAGACGCAAGCATTGCGTCTCTACAGATACCGTTTGTAAAAGATGGGCTCAACCCGTGACGGGTTGAATATCTGTAGAAAAAACGCTCACCCCTGACACCCCACCCCCCAACACCCGAAGTGGTGATTTTTTCCCAAACAAAATATTCCCGACATTTCCGGAGATTCATCCGCACATCCGTAGAGACGCAATGCAGAAAGCCGTTGATTGTGGCTCGTGTTTCGTCGCAGCATGGATGGTTGAAAAAATCGGTGGTATCCGTAGAGACGCAATGCTTGCGTCTCACCTCAAATTTAATCCCCTCTCCCGCTCCTCTCTTGCCGTAAACTTCAGTCAACGGGCAGAAGGTTGATATCCTCAGTGTGTACTCATTACAGCGGCCGGAATCACCCCGCGCTCCAAATCCTAAATCCTAATGCACCGCGGCGCACTAAACCCCACCCCCACATAACCCGCTCTTTAAAACAAAAAAGGCGGCACCGTTACGGGTGCCGCCCTTGAATTAAGTAATTCTCAGAATTACTTGAGCATGATCATCTTCTTTGTTTCTGCAAAGTTTTTGCCTGTACCGATTTCGGTGGCAATCATTCTGTAGAAGTAGATGCCCGATGCTAATCCGAATTCACCGGCAACGAGATCATAAGTATAGTAACCTGCGCTGAGCTCAGTGTTAATCAGTTCGGCTATTTTCTGTCCGGTGACATCAAACAGCTCCATTGTAACTCTTGCGTTAGCAGGAACCTGATACTGGATTCTTGTAGCAGGGTTGAAAGGATTCGGGTAATTCTGGCTCATGCCAAAGGTCATCGGCATACCAACTTCAACTTCAACGGTGCTGCTGAATGAGAATGAACCGTCGAGGTCAATCTGTTTCAGACGATACTGATACTTTGAAGTATTCAGGTTTCTATCTGTGAAAGCATATGACTGAGTTGTGGTGGTTGTACCGGCAGCCCTTACTGAACCTATTGCAGTCCAGTTTTCTGAGCCTTTAACAGTACGCTGTACTTCAAATGAAGAACTGTTTGTTTCGGTTGCAGTGCTCCAGGTGAGGAGAACATCACGACCCTGAACTGCTGCAGCAAATGAAGCAAATTCAACGGGGATGTTTCTGGTTGATCTGTAAGCGCCGATACCGTTATTGGTTGCAAGAACAAATACTGTTGTGCTTCCGTCAGCATTGCGTTTAATGGCAACGTCGCCTGTACCGTTAGCATTTGAATTTGCACCGAGTGAAGGTGTAACGCCATAGGTGGTAGCCGTGGTCGGGTCGCCGCCGGGTACTTCAACAACGCGGGCATTGTTGTTACCAGCGCCGTACTGGAATGTAGCAAAGTATTCTGAACCTGTTAAAGTCCCGATAAACTTGCTTGCATTGCTTCCGCTTGCTATAATCGTTCCTGGTATTGTACCTAAGAAAGTACCGTTTGCCGAATACTTTCTGGCACTCTGACCATTAGCATTCCAGTAGAAATCACCGTTATAAAGCGGACCGACTGCTGCAGAACTGATACCGCCTGCAGGATTATCACTGAGGGTGATAGCCTGAGGAGTGGTAACAAATGAATCTGAACCGGCTGCTCTTGTCCATTTATAGACACTCGAAAGGCCGGTTGTTGCACTTGCTGCCCAGAGAGCATAACCGTTGCTCAGTGAATCGAACTCAACAGAGATCTTATCACCAAGACGAACTGCAGCACCAGTATAGTTAATTACCAGTTCGGGAGCACTTGAAGTGTTTTCCCAGCGGTATACCTTAAATGCTGATGTGCTTGCATTTGTTGTCAGGTTGGCAACATAAATTCTACCGAGGTAATCAACTTCGGCGTCATTTATTGTGAAAGTGCCGCCTGAGATGCCGGTAACGTTAAGTTCACCTGCATCCGCACCGGTTGAGTCATCAATCAGTTTAACGAAAGTTCCTGCGTTTCTTGAAGGAACAATCACACGGCCGAGTTTAGTGTTTTCATTAGGAACACCTGCATTAACCATGCCCCATGCAAAACCGCGTTCGGTGCTGCCGGTTGGGCTGAACCATGCGGGGAGGCTGTTGCCTGCTGCTGATTTTTCCCAGACAACGGTAAGGGGAGGAGTAACAGTAAGAACACCTGATATATTTGATGTGCCGTTCCACTGACCGCCGCCGTTTGTGCTGTAACCGCCGTAGTAGTATGCACCGCCGTAAAGCTGGTATCTGTAAGCATAGTAGTAAGTGCCGGGAGCTAATGATGCGCCGATATTAGCCATGAATTCATCATTATTTCCCACCTGTGTGTTGAATGTTGCGGGGATCCAGTTGGTCCAGCCGCTCGGGTCATCATTTGTTGTGCTGTAACCGAGCCATGCATCCAGACCCGGAGCCTGACCCGGAGGAGATGTAACGTTATCGACCCAGATCTGTCCGTAAGCGGTTAAGCTTCCGCCAACGTTTATGGTTCCTGAACCGGGCCACTGTAAGTTAGCCCAGCCGATATTAACGCCAACGGGGAACTCATACGCACCCATTGAAGGGGTGTTTGTTCTGGTTGTGCCTGTAAAGTCAGTTGTGATTCCGGCTATCGGGGTTCCTGCAAAAAATACGCCTGAACCGGCGAGAGGACGGAGATTCACACTGTCTGTAAAGGTTGGGTTAACATTTTTTGAATTTGCATCCTGGCCCGTGGCGAGCTGCCAGTCGGGGAGGGTTGTAACGTTACTTGAAACAGAATAGCCGAGTATGCCATCAGCACCGCTCACAAAATAATCATTATGATTTATTGCGGTCAGTGTTGTGTTCGCATTACCCGACATTATTGCATAAGATCCTTTTAGACCTGTAACGGAAGGAATTGTTACTGCATTAGCCAGAACGTTATTCCTGATATCGAGTGCTGCAACCGTTGCCTGGGGTTCAATTGTGAGAGCTCCGGAGCGCACGGCTGAGGTTGCTGTTGAAATAACAGTGCCAAAAAGATTCACGCTGTTAAAGTATATCTTATATCCGCCGCCCTGTATAATTCTAATCCCATGCGGTGCATATGATGTGCCCATGCCTGTGGAACTTCCGTCACCGCCTGCATAGATCTCATAAATCAGGTTATTTGCAACGGTTATATCAGAACTGCTGCTGTTGCTTGCAAGGTAGATACCGTTTGATGAGTATCCGGCGGTACCCGTGCCTGTCATTCTGATATCCCTGAAGGTGTTCTCAGATATAACACCGGGGCCAGGTACTGTGGTGTTAGGCGATGATATGCCGATGATTATTCCTCTTGTCGTGCCTGAGGTTGCTCTCATCACACCCGCAACGGTATTGTTTTTAACTGTGTAATTTGCTGAGTTGAGAATAACAATGCCGTCATTCTGAATCTTATCAGCACTGTCAGGAGCGCCGATCATATTATTCAGAATTTCACCGAAGCTTGAACCATTCTGAAGCTGAATACCAACTACTGTTCTTCTTACATGGTTATTTATGGCTTTTGAGTTATTTGAGGCACTGAACACGATACCGTATCCGGCAGCTGAATTGAGAGCCTGCCCTATAATGTTTTTAACAGTGCCATTGTGAGCCTGATAGAATATAACACCTGCGGTTGCACCTGTACCAAGGTTTTCTACTGTCAGGTCTCTTGTTGTGCCGTTTTCTGCATTTGAACCGTCAATAGTCACATAATCATTTCCTACAATGAATACAGGAGAAGTTGAGGTTGCCGATATTTTGGTTGTCTTACCCGGAGCAGGTTTGAATGTAACCTGGCGGTTGGCACCGGTAAGAGAATCATAAGCAATTGCTATCTGGAGTGTCGCAGTGGTGTAAAGTGTATCTGCGAGGAGGAAAGTAACGTTGCCTGATACACCGCGCAGGTTCAGATCTGTAACTGCTGCTGCCAGTGTAGGATAAACGTTCTCAATGTCTGACTCAATTAAACCGGCCGCCTTTGCGTTTTCAAGGACAGTCTGATTTAGTGATCTGCTTCCTCTGTAAGGAGCATCGCCTTCATAAAGAACCTCATACTGTTCGGTTCTGGTTTCAGTTGTCTGAACAGTAACCGGGTTACCTTCTTTATCGGTTGTTGTCTCATCAGTCAACGCAACAGGTGCAGAGCCGGCTACGGTTCTTTCAAACACTCTCGGCTCGATGTTTCTTCCGAGAACTCTGTTGAATAAAGGTGCGCTGATTGTGTAAACACCGCTGAGAGGTGAACCTATTATGTTAAATGTTCTTGGTGATGCGGGTGCAGTGGTTCCGGGAGGGTTGCTGCCAGATCCGCCTGCAGGGTTGGTAACTGATACACCATTGACATCCTGTGCGGCAACATAGTATGAAATTGTATCGCCGATAGAAACTGATCCGCCGGGTAAGAGCGAATAGTTAAATGTGAACGTGTAATCGTTGCCGTTTACAACAGGGGTTGCATCAAATATATAAGCATCGTTGACCGATTTTCTGTAATAAAGTCTCGGTCCGTTAGCTCCTGTTGCAACACCGCTGGGGTCAGCGATATTTGCCGTAAAGGCTCTGTTTGATGTGAAATGCGTATTTGTAAGATTTGTGTATGAAATTGCAGGGGGATTGTTGTCAATGGCAATACCCGAGAATTCATATGCACCGATATCAGGGAAGTTAGCGTTTCTGGTTGTTCCTGCATAATCGGTGGTTATTCCTGCAACAGGCACACCGCCGCTTTCGGCTCTGGTGGGTACTGTTGTCTGCATATTAAGATCATAAGGGCTTACTGCGCTTATGAAAGGAGGCATTTCAGTGACTGAGAGAACTTCTCTCGGTCCGCCGAGTCCACCGGAAGCAACTGCGGTTTTATAAGCATCCAGTGTCTGATAAGCAGTTGCACCGTCCCATGCTATCAGAGCGGTGGCTGAAGGAGTTGCACCAGCCCAGTAAAGGTTGTTGTTTGAGAGTGGTGAAAGTCTCAGCAGGTTTGAGTTTGCACTTGCATAAAGGGCTGCTGCTCTTGTACCGCTCACCATTGTGTTGATTACGATATTATTTCTGAGCACGAGGGTTGAAGTACCGAAGTTTGCCCAGTAAATACCTGCTGACTGATGTGTGCCTGCAGTGTTTGCAACTGCATTATCAATCAGGATCGTGTTATATGAAACGTTTGCAACCAGGTTACCGGATGAACTCTGGAAATCCATGCCACGAACAGATGGTGCGGTTGTGGAACGGATTGCGCGGATGTCATAAACGAGGTTGTTGTAAACATTGGCAGTGGCTGTGTTTCCGGACTGAGGCGATACTGAAAGGAGAATGCCCTCAGCTCTGCCGGTTGCACCGTTGCTGAACAGATCACTGATTGAGTTATTGTAGATATTTATAACGGTATTTGGGGCAACGCGGTTAATTTCAATACCTACTGCCATGCCTGTTGTTGCGGTGGTGCTCTGTAGTTCGAGGTTCTCGAACTTCAGATCCCTGAAGGTAAGTGTTCCGCCGTTATGATCGGTTCCTGATGCAGGGTTTGCCCTTACACCGTACACACCGTTGGTTGTAAAGATATTATTGACGGTGATATTTTTAATATCAGTTTTTTCCATTGTGAAATCAAA
>JABWCA010000244.1 GCA_013359345.1 Ignavibacteriaceae bacterium | reverse complement strand
TTTTTCAAAGACTGTATGGGTTTTATAGCGAAAAAAGCAGCTTATTTCTTTTTTTTGGCTCGGGTGACTTGACTTTTAACATAACAGTGTGCAACAGTGGTATCAGTGACATCAGCCCGGGCTTAAATTGTATTAACGGGTCAGCTTGCGGTGAACACGGATTTTCGCTGCGCAGATCTGACCGATTTAAGCAGATACGGGCAGATATTCAAACATGAAATTTGAGGCGTGTAAACATTCTGATATGGCTGCCTTCTGATGGTACAACAGGGTTCAATCTGTTTAAAGCTATCCCCTGCTTATTATTCAACAACTTCCTGTTAAGTAAAAATTACAAGAGCTGTGCTGTGCCAGTCGGGGGAAGCCTTCCTCCGACTGGCCTTTATGACTTGTCTTTATGACCGGCCTTAATATACTTTCCTGCAAAATCCAAATAACCCCTTGCTCCCGGCTTAACCCGCTCATGGGTTTATTGTTTGCGGCCGGCATACTAAAAAAACAATGCTCTGATCATACCAGCGCTTTAAAATAAAAAGAGGCTGCCGGGGAGGAGCAGCCTCAACTTTACACCTCACAGAGGATCAATCCATGAGAAAATAAAGGGATCAGGATTAAAATATTACTATTTTAATTCATAATCAAATTTAATCAAAAATTAACAGGCTTTTACCTGTTAAAACTGGAAATAACTCCGTCAACAATCTGTCCGCGGGCATGAATTTCATTCAGTTTCTGAATAATCTTCAAAATCTCCGCTCTTCTTGCTTCTGCTATCTCGGTAATGAAATTCTTGATTTCAGGCTGATTGCAGCCTTCGAGAGCATCCTCGTAAAATTTAACGGCTGCTGTCTCTTTCCTGAGAGCCTCATTCAGAGAGTTACAGGTATTCTTGCATACCTTAGGGCAATGATATTCATTTCCGGACATAGTCTATTCCTTTATAAAACAGCGTGTTTAAGTTGTTCGGCTGCTAATTCTCTTCCCTTATCCAGAGCCTGCATATTGAGAGGAATAAGGTGATGATGGCGTTCAGGAAGCACTTTTGCAAGAGCCTTTTTCACGCTTTCATAATTGACAACAGGTCTTACCTCAAGGAAAGCACCAAGCATTACCATATTGGCAACCTGCTTTTTGTTCATTGCATCGGCAGTTTTGATTGCCGGTATTTTCAGGACCGATATATCATCTCTCCATGTCGGCTGTAAGATGGTCGATTCTTCATAAAAGAGGAATCCGCCCGGCTTTACCGCCTTTTCGAATTTATCCATAGAGGGCTGATTCAGCACGATCGCTGAGTCAAACTTTGTGATAATGGGGGAGCTGATTCTTTTCTCCGAAATAATCACGATACAGTTAGCAGTGCCGCCGCGCATTTCGGGACCGTATGAGGGCATCCAGCTTGTTTCGATATTGTCAAACATTGCGGAATATGAGAGCACCTGACCCATCGAGAGAACGCCCTGTCCGCCAAATCCTGCAATAATAATTTCTTCTGTTTTGTACATCTTAATTCTCCTGTTCCGCGGTTACTGTCACCAGTGGCTTTGCATCGGGCACCTTGATATCTCCGGGAGGGAAAAATTTGAACATTTCATTTTCGATATATGAAATTGTATCAACCGGTGTCATCTTCCAGCCTGAAGGACAGTTTGAAACCACTTCAATAAAGCATGTTCCCTTTTTTTCCTTCTGATACTGGAAAGCTTTCAGAATCGCTTTTTTCAGAACTCTGACTGCCTTGGGTGTGTGTACCGACTGCCTTGTTACATAGTAAGCGCCGGGAAGCTGTGCTATCATCTCGGTGATCTTGAGGGGATTACCCATGGAGAGAACATCCCTGCCGTAAGGTGAGGTTGATGTCTTCTGTCCGGGCATTGTGGTCGGAGCCATCTGCCCGCCGGTCATACCGTAAATAGCATTATTGATGAACATGATCAGAATGTTTTCGCCTCTGTTAATGGCGTGAACCGTTTCTGCAGTACCAATTGCAGCAAGGTCACCGTCACCCTGATAGGAGAAAACGTATTTTTCAGGGAGAACTCTTTTTATACCGGTTGCAACAGCGCAGGCTCTTCCGTGGGCAGCTTCCTGCATATCAACATTCATATAGTGATAAGCGAAAACCGAGCATCCTACCGGAGCGACGCCGATTGTATCTTCCTGTATACCGAGTTCGTGAATTACCTCCATCAGCACTTTGTGAGCCACGCCGTGTCCGCAGCCGGGGCAGTAGTGG
Source organism: Ignavibacteriaceae bacterium (assembly GCA_013359345.1). Classification (GTDB taxonomy): domain Bacteria; phylum Bacteroidota; class Ignavibacteria; order Ignavibacteriales; family Ignavibacteriaceae; genus JABWCA01. Next base: position 3,527 of record JABWCA010000244.1, on the reverse strand, counting down.
AAAGGAGTGCTTGAAAGAGTTTCGATGTGGTTATCGTAAACCAGACATTCGGGATTAATTAAAAACTGTTCCATTTCTTACCTCCCTCACAAAACTGATTCTAATTTTGCGAGAATTTCATCGGGCATCGGGATCATTCCGCCCATTCTTCCATAAAAGTGAACTTCCGATTTACCATTAACGGCAAGTCTTACATCTTCAACCATCTGACCCGCATTCATCTCAACAACGAGGAATTTGCGGTTAGGGCCTGCCAGCCTGCTGATTGCTTCGCTCGGGAAAGGGTATAATGTAATTGGTCTGAAAGTACCTGCCTTAATGCCTTTTTCTCTCGCAAGTTCGGCAACTTTTTTGCAGATTCTTGAGCTGAGACCAAATGCAACCAATATTACTTCAGCATCATCTGTGTCTTCCTGCTCAAATTTAATTTCTGATTCCATGTCCTGATATTTTTTCTGGAGGTGAAGATTAATATCTTCCATCTTCTCAGGCTGAATGTGGAGAGAAGTTATTACATTCTGAGGTCTCTTGTTTTTCATGCCTGTTGTAGCCCAGTCAGGAACAATGTGCGGCAGTGAACCTTCAGCAGGGAGTTCAACTTTTTCCATCATCTGACCCAGCGCGCCGTCTGCAAGAATCATCGCGGGATTTCTGTATTTTTCTGCTAATCTGAAGCCTTCAAAAACAAAATCAACCATTTCCTGAACTGAAGAGGGAGCCAGAACTATCAGGTGATAATCACCATGTCCCCCGCCCTTAACTGCCTGGAAATAGTCACCCTGTGAGGGCTGAATTGTGCCGAGGCCCGGTCCGCCTCTGCTCACATTAACAAGCAGACAAGGCAGCTCTGCGCTGGCTATGTATGAAATTCCTTCCTGCATAAGTGAAACGCCCGGTGACGATGACGATGTCATAACCCTTGCACCAGCTCCGGCTGCTCCGTAAACCATATTAATAGCAGCCACTTCACTTTCAGCCTGCAGTACCAGACCTTTTCTGTTCGGTATCTCTTCAGTAAGATATTCTAAAACCTCTGACTGGGGAGTGATCGGGTAGCCGAAGTATGCATCCATTCCGGCTCTGATAGCTGCCTCTGCCATGGCTTCGTTACCCTTCATAAGGCGGGTTTCTTTACCTTTTAATTCTTTAGTTTCCATTACTGTATCCAATCTTTATGCAGTTTGAGCTTTTTGCGGTTTTTTCTCTCTGTAAACGGCTATAGCCGCATCAGGACAAACCAAAGCGCAGTTTACGCAACCGGTACAATTTTCGGTGTAGAGTTCCACTACTCGGTAACCTTTTAAATTGAAACGGTCGGATAATTGCAAACCTTTAACGGGGCAGGCCATTACACACAGCTCACAGCCCTTGCAAAGTTCGGTATCTATTATAACAGTTGCTTTTACCGGCATTTTTATCATCCATTTTATATAAACTATGTATGGAGACTTACAATAACCGTGCCACTTTTTTAGTGTGTTTTAATCGATTTAATACAGTTCCTGATTACCAATTTTTAGAAAACATGCTCCCGATTGTGAAAATCCCCTTTTTATCCGTTTTTAAATCCCCTCTCTGCCGCCATTCTCACAAATCCCCTGAAGAGCGTGAACGGGAGCAGTTTCCTGAGCATCACAAACAGGGGTGCATTTCCCCCCACAGAGTACCTTAATTTGTAACTGCTGTCATTTGCGGCTTTAAATACTTTTTTTGCAACCACTTCAGGACCCGGGGCATTGTCACTGAATGGCTTCATATTTGCCTGCACTTTTCTGAGATATTTATCATAAGCCGGCGAACTGACACTTTCCATCGACCTGTTATAGAAATCGGTCTTAATCGGGCCCGGTTCAACATTTTTTATTCTGATATTAAACTGCCTGACTTCATACTGAAGCGATTCCATAAATCCCTCAACCGCCCATTTTGTACTGTGATATACACTGTAAACAGGAAATGTAACAATGCCGCCCACCGAAGTGGTGTTAATAACTGTGCCTCCTCCTCTCTCCCTGAAATAAGGCAGAATGGCTCTTGTCACATTCATCAGTCCGAAAACATTGGTGTCAAACTGCTTTTTAATCTGTTCTTCAGTCATCGCTTCAAATATGCCGGTAAGCGCGTATCCGGCGTTGTTAAAAACGACATCAATACTGCCAAAATCTTTTATCACCTCAGCAATTGTCTCATTAATCAGAATGCTGTCTGAAACATCAAGACGGTATAATCGCGTGTTTTTCATCTGCTCAAATCCGATGCTTTTCCCGGGATTTCTCATAGTTGCGGCTACATTCCAGCCTTTAGCTGAAAAATACTCCGCCGTTGCTTTCCCGATACCGGAAGAAGCACCTGTTATCATTATTGTTTTATTCATTTTTTATCCTTGCCTGTATTTTTATAGTAAATTCCTGTCAGAAATAATCCGAGACTATCTCTCAGTTCATCCATGAAATCAAATTTCAGCGGATGAAGCTCCGGTGTTTCACTTATCACCTTTAATGCCGCTGCAGATGGTGCTGAAATCTGACGCACCCCTAAAATCAGTGCATAAAGAGTTACAAGAACCTTTCTCCCTTCACCCGCAGTGAGATAAGAAATTCTGCTTTCAAGAATTTCTGAAGAGCCCGCAATCCCGCTGATAAGGAATAGTTTAAACTTAAAAATGTCATCACCCGGAAGGTTTTCTTCAAGAAGTGTGTGAAGTATTGCGGTAAGACTCAGAAAGAGTTCTCTCCCTGAAAAGGTCTTCGTAATAATATCCGAAAGGAATCGGGGATCTGTTCCCGCCTCAGCACCTGAAACAGCTTCATTAAAAGATTTGAACCAGTCAGCAAATTCTCTCTCAAGCAGTGCGAGATAAACTGATTCTTTTGTGGTAAAATAAGAGTAGACCGACCCCTTGGCCAGTCCGGCATCAGCGGCTATTTCCTGAACTGTGATTGAGTTGAAATTTCTGTAAAGAAAAAGCTTTTCGGCTGAGGTCAATATGGCCTTAATACGTTCATTCTTCTGGCTTTCGGTTATTGCTCTTGTTCTCATGATTTTATAAACTTTAATTGACTGATGGTCAAATATAATTGACCGCTGGTCAATATGCAAGAACTTTTTTTTTCATTGTTCCGAGCCTTATCAAACGGCGGGCTTTACCCGGCACTTTTTGCCGGACTGCGCTTGTGCTCCTGCAATCATTTCTGATTTTAACCGCATTGAAATCACGCGGGTTTTTATTTTTCTGATGGGGTTAAAACCAGGGGGTTCTTAAGGCTTTCCTGACCGTCGGCTGAAGTCAGCGGCAATAGATAAGCCACAATTTCTGCAGCGCTATACCATTTGTTTTTAATGTCTTACAGCTTTCTTCATCTGTTGCCGCCGGTTTTAATATTGCCGTCGGTTTTAACCGACGGAAAAGAATCGCCCAAAACCTCCCCCGGCTTCAGCCGCATTTTTTCATTATTTTTGGCCGAAGAGAAGGGTTTGGAAATGCATTTTGGGAGAGGCCTTTGGGAGGAACATTTGGGAGACGCAAG
>JABWCA010000243.1 GCA_013359345.1 Ignavibacteriaceae bacterium | reverse complement strand
CGGGCTACGCCCTCCCTCCGTACACCAAAATAAGTAACTGCGGCAATAATAACTAAATTATTGCATAAATTGCCATATGGCACAAATAGTGGCGGACAAGCTGACCACTAACAACTAAATAAGGGAGGGGAACATGACAGGGGAGGGACTGAGAAACAAGGTGAGGGCGTTTCTTGATGAGCCGGTGCCTGATTTCCGGAGTGATGATGAGGTTTATCATGCTCTGGGAGAGGGGGTGTCGTTTCTGATTGAAAAGAGCTGCGCCTTTTATAAAAGGGAAAAATGGGCGGCGTCACCGGTGCTTAAGCCGCTGGTTATGATGTTCAGCGAAACGGGGGTATCAGGCGGGGCGGTTAATCTGCCCCCTGATTATTACCGGCTTGTTAGTGTCAGGTATGCATCAAAGAGCATGCATGAATCTGAGAGAAAGGAGGCAAAAATCATTGAGGTATCTGAGCAGGCAGGGGTAAAGGTTAATCCTTTCATGAGGGATTCATACTTCGTGTATGAATATCAGGGGGTGCTGAGGTTCTCGTCACCGCTTTATGACGGGAGCTATGATCTGGTGTATCTGCGTGCTCCCGGTGCTCCCGCTGCAGCGTGGGAATCACCCTTTGATTCTTTTGCCGGTGATCTTTTGGTGAAGTATGCCTGCTCGGCACTGATATTAAAGGATAACAAACCCGATATATCGGCTTATCTGATGAAAGAGGTTTTACAGACATTATTACAGAAAGGAGATGATTAGTTGAAATTTACTGATGATCTGATTCAGGGTCAGGAGTATTGCCGCGAGATTTTCCCGAAGGTGCAGGTGGTTCTGCATCACTCGGCGAGTGAATCTGTACGGTATCTGGGTGACTGGTGGAGAGCTCAGAAGGGGAAGATAGCCACCGCATATGCAATTGAGGGGGATGGTTCTGTATTCAGATATTTTGCACCCTGTTACTGGGCGTATCATACGGGAAACGGGGAGATGTATGACAGATTCAATATCGGGATAGAACTGGCAAACGTGGGTTACCTGAGGAAAAACATTATAAACGGTGCATCAAAGTACTTTTGGGAAGCGCCGGGTGTGCCCGGGGGGAAAGAGTATAAAGGGGAGGTTATTACTCTTAAGAGCGACTGGCGGGGTTTCATGCACTTTGCGGCTTATGACAGGCGACAGGTGATTGCCGCAGGGGAGCTTGTTAAAGAGCTTTGCAGGAATTTCGGGATTAGCAGGGAGGTGAATAAATCTCTGAAATTTGACAGGGCATTTCTTCCCTCAGCCGGAATTGTGAGCCATCATAATGTGAATCCGGGCAAATATGATCCCACTCCCGCATTTGATTACAGACTGTTTGAGGAGGTGCTTAACGGATGAGTGATTTCAGGGGTGTATTATTTGCAGTGATTCTGGCGTTAATTGCCGGAGTGCTTGCAGGGTATCTGGTCTTCGGTAACGGAAACTGCGGCCGTAAAGCACAATCAGGGAAGAGAGTTGTGATTCACACAGATACGATAGTCAGGGATGTGAGGATTAAGGAACAGATACTGATTCCGCAGTATTCTGAGCAGGTAAAGATCATCAGGGATACTGTATTTACAGATAACGGTGCTGCAATTGAGGAAAGGGAAGTCAGGGAGTACACGGCGCAGGCGGATACAATTCTGGAACAAAACGGATGCCTGTTTGAGATCAGCTTTATATCGCCGGTGCCGCTGAGAAAGGAATCATTTTTCAGGCTCTCGGTTAATTGTCCTCCCGTTGTAACAGTCAGGCCGGAAATCGATAATGTGCCTGAAGTGAATGGTGAGAACGGCGGAATTGGTGAGAGGATTTCGCTCGGGGCTTTCATCGGATACGGGGTATCGGTGACGGATAAAAAAGTGAGTTATGCCCCCATTGCCGGGATCGGAATCGGGATAAGGATACTGCCATGAATTACAAAGAGATAAAAGATCAGTTCCTGGCAGAATATGCAATGATCTGCAGTCAGTTAAAGCTGACCCCGTTTGAGTTTGCCGATGCGCTTGTGTACAGGTGGATTGATGAGGCTGTATCTGATATCATCAGGAGAACCAAAATTGCGACGGTTGAACTGACCTTCAGCACGGATAATGAAGGGAACTGGCCGCTCCCATCCGATTTTGGCGGGATCTTATGGCTGAGGCAGGGAGGTAAAAGCGTGCAGCTCTCTTTGGATGGAGGTGCAGGGTATGTGATTACGAAAAACCAGGCTGGGACCCGGGAGCTCAGAATTTCAGGCTGCGGTACCGGTCCGTTCACAATCAGGTATTATCAGGAAGCGGCAGCCGGCGTAAGGGAGGAGGGAGTAAATGAATTGAATCTGCCGGAGGGATGGCACAGAGCAGTGGTATATTATCTCCTTTCACGGCCGTTCAGCAATCTTGAGGATAAATATTATGCCGAAATTTCGGGTATAAAAAACCATTCCAACATAAACAACACATCACAATTAAGTTATAACTTCAGTTAGGGAGGAAAAAATGAAAGAAAACATGGAAGATAAGTCAGAATTAATAACGCAGAATGAACCTGAGACGGCAGATAATTCTTCAGATACTCCGGAAAATGATGTTGTGCCGGTGCTGCCGACTGATGAAAGCACATCGCTGCTCAGCCGCGAAATTCAGAAAATCAGGGATGAAGCAGGGAAAGCGGAAAGAACGGCTCAGCAGGAAGCTGCGGGAACAGAAAAGTCAGGGCTTGAGGCACTGGAAAAGCGCCTTGCAGCAATTGAGAGGGAGATGGAGGCAAAGGCGATTGACAAGGTTAAGGATAAAATAGGAAAGATGGCAGGTGTGAATGATCCTGATGAGGTGATCCGTGAATTTGCTCAGGATAACCGTGAAGATGAGGAGTTCCTCAAGTTTGTGGCGGGCACTCCCGAGAGGTTCGTGAAATCGGTGGTGAATCATTACAGAATGAAAAGAGGCAGCAATTCACCCGGAATCACTGAAACTGCAGTTTCAAGGAGCACTCTGGTAAATGATCTGCTCAGATATATAGAATAGAATGGAGGGGAAATGCCGGATTATTTCAGACTGATTGATGAGACTGAACAGACACAGCCCGAAAAAGGGGAAATTAAAATGGAAGCCGACGGAACGATAGTGTTTCAGACATCGGCGGGCCCGCTTAAAATCACAAAAGCCGATGCAGCAAAAGCGCTCTCGGTAATTGTATCACTTAACGGATCGAGTCCGCCCGCTATAACCGTTGTTAAGAACACCACAGGAAAAACCTTTTCGGTAAGCAGGGAAGATGCAGGGATATATAAAATTATCTCGGATTCAAGTTGTTTCACAAGAGGCAGTTACGTTGTGTTTGCTCAGGTGCAGAGTGAGATTGATTTTCAGGGATTCACGATTGGGTTCACTGAAGGTAATGACACTATTCTTTATCTCAATCTTCTTTCACCCACAGAGGGATATCTGGATGCAGCGGGTGATTTGTATCTGAAGATTGAGTTTAATTAAGGGGAAGTACTCAGGGGAGGGCTCACAATAAGATGCTCTCCCTTTAAGCGTGATGAAAACAGACAACAGGATAATACAGAGGGGAAATTGGAGTCAATAAAGTTTAATGCATTCACCGGGGTGAATGAGGTGATGCCGGCTAACCTGATAAAATATAATCAGTTAAGCGGGGCAGTTAATGCCGGATTCCACGAAAAAGGGGCTGCAGGTGAGGCGGTGATGAGGGGATGCGTGAGGGATACATCTCTTGTTCTGCCTTCAGAGATAAGATCTGCCGCGGTTTTTAATGAAAATACTCCGGAGCAGCAATTATTTTTTCAATGCAATGACGGGGTATACATACTTTCAGGGCTTGCCGGTACACCTGTAAAGGTGATTAATTCAGCCGCAGGCGCTCCTGAAAGTTTAATTGTTAATGCAGGTGAAAGCAGCTATCTGTTTGTGAATAAAGAAGATAAGCCGCTTTATATAAAATCGGGGACGTCGCATGAAGTGACTGAGTTCATTCCTGAAGCACCTGATATTGCAGGTGTCACATACACAGTTGAAAGCAGCGGAGGCAATCTTGGAGCCGGCTATTACAGATATGTTATTGTGTACGTTACCGCGGAGGATGAAAAGAGCGGAATCAGCCAGCCGATTGATATTCACGGAAGTGCAGCCGGCGGGGTGACTGCAGGTTCAGGAGTGAAATTATTCGGGCTGCCTGTTCCGTCTGATACAATAATAAAAAGCAAAATCATCTACAGAACCGAGGCGCTGGGCAACACCGATTCATTTATTCTCTTTTATAAACGGGCTGTTTTAAGTGCTGATGAGACAACCTTTTATGACACAGGTGAGGAAAGCGGCGACGAGTATCTTGATTTCGGTGAAACAGCGGAGATAAAAGCAAGACCTCAGGCGGGATACTGTATAAAGGCTCACGGCCGCCTGTTTTTCGGAAACGTCAGGATCCCGGTTGTTAATCCTTTTGCTCCCGGTATAACCTCAAACACCGATCCGGCAAAAAGATTCAGGGCATGGCAGGATGCGATAACAGGAGGAAATCTTCTTTCGGAAAATTTTTACAGATGGCGCATTGTGTTTGTTGATGAGAATGGAACAGAGAGTCTGCCCGTTGACACACCTGAATTTCTGACTTCAGCAGGCACAGGTAAAAACTCTGCCGATTTACAAATTGTACCTTTTACAGGAAGCGGAGCCAATGCTCTACCGGTTGTGAAGCGCCGCCTCTACCGTACAAAAGGATATTTAACCCCGGGTGAACCGGGTCCTTTTTACCTTCATACTGATAATATAGGTTTTCCCGGGAACAGTTTAAGGGATACAAAAGGAGATGATGAACTTGGAGCAGAGTATGAAAACGCACTCCGGTTTGAGGATAAACCGGGATTGATATTATTTTCGGGCTATGGCAGGCAGCGTGAGTTCAGTCCGGAGGATTCTTTTATTGCAGGCAGTGACGATGAGGGAGAAATTATTCACTTATCAGAATTTCAGGGGGGCATAAACATTGTTAAAGAAAAAGCGGTATACAGGCTGTTTACTGATGGGAATCCTGCAGGATGGAGGCTGATAAAAGGAGCGGACGGATTAAACGTGATACAAAAAAAATCTGTAACCGAAGCCGGTGGGAGTGTATACTTTACTACTCAGAAAGGCATTTATTGTTATGACGGAAACCTTAAGGAACTGTCCCTAAATCTGTATAAAAGCAAGCAATTAACAGGGTCGCTCTCAGGTGCGGTGATCAATATGGAAAAGGAACTTTATTCTGTGGCCGTCAGTGATTCAACCAAAACAACGGTGATAAATTCAATGATCCGCACAGGTGATGGTTTTATATATGAATACCCTGCAGAACTCACTCCTGTTATAAACTCAGGTTCTTTGCTTCATCATGGCAGCGTTGTATCTGAATTAATTGAAGATGGTTTTACAGATTATATAAACAGTGCAGATACAGGAATAACGGCAATATTGACAACAGCGGAATTCACCGCCCCTTATAATTTCAGACCCCGGTATTTTGAGGCTGAGACAGAAGGTGCAGATGGAGGATTGCTTGAACTGAGAGTTGAGGATCAGTCAGGAGAATATATGTCGGGCACGGTGGCCATAATACATTCGGGGCCGGGAATAACAAAAATCAGGAGGTCTCAGCTTACTGAAGGGAGTTTACACACCGGCAGGAACCTTAAACTGCAACTGACATTCAGCGGAGTAAGAAAAGTAAAATCTGTGACCATGTATTACGATAAAATCAACAGGGGGAGGAT
>JABWCA010000242.1 GCA_013359345.1 Ignavibacteriaceae bacterium | reverse complement strand
CAGGCTGAAAATGACAAATTACAACTTTTGATACAACCCCATGCGGTATTCTGAGGCCGCAGTGCTGACCCGTGATAAATTCTGCCTCTTCAGCAGAATCAAAGAAACGGCCTGTTTTCACTGATTCCCGGGGATATCTGAAGAACATCCCGGCAGGGCAATAAAAAACCCGCCTGAGGGGCGGGTTCTTAAATTCAGCATGATTACCGATTCTATTTCATCAGCATCATTTTGCGGGTTATCCTCTCACCGCCTGAGTTCAGGGTGTAGAGATAGATTCCGCTGGGTAGCTTTGAGGCATCAAACTGATAATTGTATTTGCCGACAGAAAGCTCCTGATTAACAAGAGTGGCCACCTTCTCACCGGCTATGTTATAAACACTGAGATTCACAAAATCAGCCTTATCTATAGTGAAGCTGATAGTTGTTGAAGGGTTGAAAGGGTTCGGGTAGTTCTGCATCAGGTCATATTTTTCAACAACGCCTGTTTCATCTTTCTCAAACCCCGTGCCGATATTAGGTTCGGGAGTGGGCAGTTTCTGAGTTGTGTAGATTCTGTACTCGCCTGCCTGGAGAGTAATGTTTGCTGTGGGGTTGCTTACATTGATGCTGTCGCCCGTGAAATAATCATACCACCAGCCTGTGTTCTGGAAGTTGGGATTAATATCTCCCGTGGTAACCCCGAAGTTGCCGATAATAGTTACATTCATGCTTGCATGATTGATTCTGATCCTTTTCATTACACCGCCAACATCCATGGTGAAATCGGTTGATTCAAAAGCGTCATAATTCTTCTTAAGGTTGATCAGATATGAAAAAGCCTTATACAGGTTTTCTCTTCTTACATCCTGCATATAGTCCCATCTTACCGGCTTAGGGTCAAGGCGGCACTGCTCGGTCATACAGGGGTAATTGATTGAATAATCATAACCCATTTCACCGAACTGCCAGATCATTTTGGGCCCCGGCACGAGGAAGAAGAATGCTCCTGCCATTTTGACTCTGTTGAGAGCCGTGCCAAGATTTTTAACACTGTAAGAACCGCTGCCGTTACCGTACTGAAGGTTATTATACATATTCCTTTCTTCATCATGGCTCTCCATGTAACCGACAAGGTTAGGAGCGTTGAATCCGCGGACTTTATAGGAAATGCGGTCAAAATTGGATTTATTACCGTCATGCCATCCCATCTGGGCTTCGTTATAGCTTGAAACCTGATTACCCCAGAGCATGAACCCGTTATTGCTGAGAGCCCGTTCCTCATCATCAGCAGCAAAGTGTTCAAGTATCAGAAAAGCTCCGGGATCGAAAGTCCTGATGGAATCAGACATCCTTTTGAGCAGATTTATTCTTGACTGATCATACGAGCTCCACTGACCAACGTTTGATCCGCTGTTGGTTTGCGTGAATCCTTTTGAGAGGTCATATCTGAATCCGTCAACTTTAAATTCCTGCAGCCAGTAACGGTTAAAGCGGTCTACATAGTCTTTTGTTGCCTGTGATTCATGGTTGAAGTCATAACCCACATTATATGGATGACGGGCAACGGGGTTAAAGTAAGGACTGTTTGCGGCAGGCCTGTTATTTGCTGAATCCCAGTAGAGACGCACATACGGATTAAGTCCGAAAGCATGATTGAGCACAACATCAAGAATCACCGCAATGCCGTTCTGATGGCATATATCTATGAATCTCTTGAGATCATTTTCTGTGCCGTAATATTTATCAACCGCAAAATGGAACATCGGGTTATAGCCCCATGAATTATTGCCTTCAAATTCCATGACGGGCATAAGCTGTATGGCATTTATCCCGAGGCGTTTCAGGTAGCCGAGAGTATCGAGGATTGACTGGTAGGTCTGCTCTACTGTGAAATCCCTTATGAGGAGTTCATAGATCACAAGGTCTTCTTTTTTAGGTCTCTGGAAATTATTTACCTGCCATTGGTACTGAGGTCTGTTTGTCTGAAGCACCGATACAACATTTGATGTGAGTCCCGTGGGGTAAGGAATAAGATTGGGATACCTTACGGAGTCAATATATCTGTCATTCCAGGGATCAAGCACTTTATGGGAATAGGGATCGCCCACTCTTATTGAATTATCCACAAGATACTGGAATCTGTATTCCTGCTGCGGGGTCAGGTTATCAAGAGTGATCCAGTAACGGTTATTATCGGGAGTCTTTTTGAGCTGATGAGCCGGCTCAATTTCCCAGTTGTTAAAATCACCCAGCAGATAGACATGCTGCTTTTCAGGTGCGTACAGAACAAGCGTGGCAGATGTACCGCCGGTGTAGTTTATTCCGTCTTTCATTCCGGCAGGAACAGCCGCAACCTGAGGAGCGGAATGAACAACCACATAAGCAGAATCAGCAACAGAGTTATTCAGCGCATCGGTGGCAATTGCTGTGATTCTTGTTTTGCCCGATGTTGTTACCTGAAATGAGTGTGTAAGTGAATCATTATTTACAGAAGCCACCTGGTTTCCGTTCAGGAGGAGTCTGAGATTCGTGGTTTGTGATGAACCGAGCGCCAGCACATTTATCGTGCTGTTAGCAGGCACGATTCCTGATTCTGCAGGAGTGACAAGAGAAACATTCAGACCGGGCTGTGCCAGAGGTAAAAAGATATCGCTGCCATCGGCTGCTCTGCCTACAATTGTGCCTGTTGAGTTTCTGAACACAAATGCAAGCTGAAGTATCTGTTCACCCTGCGGCACATTGTAATAGCTCTGAATGTGGAATTTAAGCCGCCAGCGTGTTCCGCTGATAAACTGCATGGTAACCTCAGGGGTGTTCTGTCCCCAGTTGGTCTTGACGTAGCGCCAGTCACTTGGTGATGTGCTGAGATTGGTTATCACTCCGGTATGGGCGTATACAGGGAAAGTGCCGGCAAGGGCGCCATTGCCCAGAGCGGCATCATAAATTATTTCAATAGTATCGTTTCTGGTTGCAAAGTACGGTGTCCATGTAAGCACCTGTGCATAAGAATTAATAACAAGAATCAGAAACAAAAAGGAGAGATGTTTAAGCTTCATTTCTTTCCGTTTTTAGTTAGTACAAATCTCTTAACTGAATATATAACTAATTAATTTCAGATATAATTCAATTAATAATGCAGAACTGTTCTGCGGGGTTATTTTAAGATTAAAACAAATTTTAAGTTAAGCATAGATAAAAAATTAAGCAAGATAAAATGCAATGGCTGGACAGATTACAGGTATTATAATGACTCTCCCATGGCGCGTGACTGGTGTTTGAATTTAAACTTAATTATATTTACTGAGGTGAAGAAAACGTTTTAAACAGTTGTAAAGGCTGTTTAAGATAAAATTATTGCCATGCTGTAAACTGACAAACTCAATGAACCACAAATATAATTTTTTCGATATAACTGATGATATTGTTTTTCTGACCGACAGAAATTTTAATATCATCACAGTAAATGCTGCTGCTGTTAATACTCTCGGGTTTACCCGTGAGGAATTTCCGGCAAAAAATATTCCGGATATCACACACTTTCCTGACGGGGAACCTGATCTGAACCTGCTCGCAGGTAAAGGGGAGAGGGTTAAATGCCGGCTTATCAATTCTGCAGGTGAACAGCTTACTGCCCGCCTGAGAGTGACTCCCGAACCCGGCACCGATGATCTTTATTATTTTATCTTCAGGGATGAAACTGAGTTAAGACAGGTTAAAAAGGAAAGAAATTACTATTCTGCACTTCTTAATGAGTCATTTAAACAAACGCCTATTCCCATGCTTCTTGTCACTGTTCATGATATGAAGCTGACAATTAGTAATGACGCACTTGTGAAATTTCTTGAGATAGAAGATGAGCCTGATTATACGGGATGGAATATCGCTGAGCTGAATCCGTCTTGGCGTCATCTGACAACAGACGGCGAGGTGATTGATTTCGAAAATGTCCCTATCACGAGGGCCCTCAGAGGCGAAAAGACCAGCAGTGAGATTCTGAATATTATTACAAAAAACGGAAACTCAAAATGGTGTATAGTAAGCGGCTCACCAATATACGATAAAAAGGGGGGCATGATTGCAGCATACATTATTTTTCCTGAAATCACTGCCGGAATTACCGCAGAAAAAGCACTCAGACAGAGTGAAAAGATGTTCAAATTGCTGGTAGAAAACACGGAAGATGTGATATGGACTCTTGATCCTGCAAGCGGTAAGTTCCTGTATGTCAGTCCTTCAGTCAAAAAACTAAGGGGCTACACGCCGGAAGAAGTAATGGCCCAGCCACTGACCGAGGTACTTACAGATAATTCACTGAAAATTGTAGTTGAATCACTGGAAAAAAATGTAAAGCTGTTCAACGACTCAAAATTTGATGAAATGGATAATTTTGTTCTGGTGGATCAGCCTTGCAAAGATGGTTCGGTGGTAAGTACAGAAGTTGTTACTACTTTTATTCCGGACAATAACGGAAAACTTGATTTTATTCTTGGCGTTTCGAGAAACATAACCGAAAGAAAAAATTATGAAAAGCGTCTCAGGGAAAGTGAAAGTTTTTTAACACAAGTTATAAAAAATGCCCCTCTCCCGATTCTTCTTGCTGATTTTGAAACTGCTAAAGTAATAAGTTATAATGATAAATTTATCGAACTGTTCGGTTACAATACTGAGGATACACCTGATATCCGGTCATGGTGGCCTAAAGCATATCCCGATCCGGTTTACAGGGAAGAAGTCAGAAAAATATATGAGAGTCAGGTCATTTACAACCTCGAAGAACTTTCAGAAACAGTTGTGATGGATACCTGGGTTACATCAAAATCCGGTGAAAAATATTTTTGTGAGTTTAAAGGGATCAGGATCAACTCTGTGCTGGTCTTCTTTATTACAAACCTTACTGAAAGAAAAAAAAGAGAAAACGAGATCAAAGAACTTTCCCGTCAAAAGGATAAACTTTTATCAATAATTGCCCATGATCTGAAAAATCCGTTTCATACCATAATGGGCTATACTGAAGTACTTAAGGATGAATTTGATACCCTGGATGATACAGAAAAAAAACGGATTGTGAATCTGCTAACTAAAGCTGCGGGAAGCACTTATGATCTTCTTGAACATCTGCTTGACTGGGGCAGAATGCAGATGGATAGAATGACTTTTGACCCTGTTGAACTGAATCTTGAAAGTGTGATTAAAACAATTACAGGAGGTATGCAGGATATTTACAGTGTAAAAAATGTTAAAATCATAACTGATTTCGAAAAGCTGTTTTTTGTGAGGGCAGACAGATACATGATTAACGCGATTTTCAGAAATCTCATTTCAAATGCGGTGAAATTTTCTTTTCCGGGGAGTGAAATTCTCATAACTGCGTCTGCCGAAAAAGACTATGTAGCTGTCTCAGTAAAAGATTCCGGAACCGGCATAAGGCATGAAGACCTGCAGAAATTATTCAGTCTTGATGATCAGTTCAGATCACAAGGTACAGCCGGTGAAAAAGGCACAGGACTTGGCCTTATTCTTGTCAGGGAATTTACAGAGAAAAACGGTGGCACAATTCATGTTACAAGCACACCCGGGCTGGGCAGCACATTCACTGTAAAACTTCCAAAAATCAGATAGTTTTTATCTGCTTTTCCGGAACACAGTATATGTAAAAGGTCTGTGACCGCCTGAAGGCTGTATATAAAGATGATTAAGTGATTTAACGAGAGTATATTTTTCACCAAGCAGTTCCTGAAGCATGGGTGTGTCATAATTGCGGGTATCAAGTCCGCTGCATTTTTTTGCGCCATCGGGAGCAAATACTGCAATCAGGGCGTAA
>JABWCA010000241.1 GCA_013359345.1 Ignavibacteriaceae bacterium | reverse complement strand
CAGATCATCCCTGATTTTATCATCGAAAAGGTTAATGATGAGTACCGCATCACTCTTAATGACAGGTCTCTCCCCACTATCACAATTAATAAGACTTATCTTGAGATGATTCAGGAAGATCCGGATAAAAAAGAGAAGAAGAAGAAAAAGGTTGATACCGACACGATGAAATTTCTTAAAGAGAAATTTGAATCGGCGAGATGGTTTATGGCATGCATAGAACAGCGCAGAGAGACTCTCCTTAAAGTTATGCGCGCAATATTTGAGCGTCAGTATAAGTTTTTTGCTTACGGAACAGAGCATCTTAAACCTCTTGTTTACAGGGAAATTTCGGAAGAGATAGGAATGGATATCTCAACAATCAGCCGTGTTGTAAACGGAAAGTTTGTTCAGAGTCCGCAGGGAATTCATGAACTCAGGTTCTTCTTCAGCGAGGGTATTTCAACCGATGACGGCAACGAAATAGCCAATAAACAGGTGAAGTTCAAGATAAAAGAGCTTATTGACGGTGAACCCGCCGATAATCCGCTGACAGATGACCGCCTTGCAGAGATTCTTCAGGCCGAGGGAATTCATGTTGCAAGAAGAACTGTGGCAAAATACAGGGAACAGCTCAGAATTCCGGTTGCAAGACTCCGCAAGAGAATCTGATAATGTTAACTGATACTCTTTATGTCATCCTCCTTTTCTCTCTGTTCGGGATTGTTCATTCAATTCTCGCATCAGAAAAAGTGAAGATGATAATTAAGAACGGCATGCCCTCTTTTCTGCCGTTTTACCGAATTGCTTATAACGGCATTTCGCTGATAACATTTTATCTGGCTTACACTTATGCTCCTAAAAGCGGAGAGGTGATTTACGATTTGCCTTACCCCTGGGATCTCATAATCCTTGTTCCGCAGATTCTTAGTTTCATCGGTCTGATATGGTGCATTAAATATATTGACGGCAGGGAGTTTCTGGGTCTTTCACAGCTTAAAAGATATTACTCGGGGAATTATGATTTTGAGGAACTCGATGAAAAATCTGTCCTGAGAATTGAAGGTCCTTACAGATTCAGCCGACATCCCATTTATCTTTTCAGCATAATGTTCCTCGTATTCAGACCTGTGATGAATCAGTTTTACCTTGTGTTTGTTATCTGCCTGACCGCCTATTTTTACATTGGGTCGGTGTTTGAAGAGAAAAAACTCCTGAAGCGTTTTGGTGCAGAGTATGCAGAGTATCAGAAAAGTGTGTCACGAATCTTTCCGCTCAGAGTGAGAGTCTAACATAAAAATTAAATCAGAAACTGAAAGAATATGGAAAAAATAAGGTCAACAACCATTCTCGGTATCATACACAACGGAGAAGCTGCCATAGCAGGCGATGGGCAGGTTACACTCGGTAACACCGTGATGAAGCATAATGCCATGAAAATAAGAAAAACCCTTCAGGGTAAAGTTTTATGCGGCTTTGCCGGTGCCTCGGCCGATGCTTTCACACTCATGGAGCGCTTTGAGGATAAGCTTGAGCAGTACCGCGGAAATGTTAACCGTGCTGCCGTTGAACTGGCAAAAGAATGGCGCACCGATAAATACCTCCGAAAGCTTGAGGCTCTTCTTGCGGTTGTTTCAGCCGATAGCGCGCTGGTGATCTCGGGTAACGGGGATGTGATTGAACCGGCGGATAAAATTGTTGCCATCGGGTCGGGCGGAATGTATGCCCTTGCCGCAGCAAAAATGCTTAAAAAGCACAGCAGTCTCAGTGCGCGCGAAATCGCCGAAGAAGCACTCAAAACAGCAGCAGAAATCTGTATCTACACCAACGACAATATTAATGTCGAAACTATTGAAAAATAAAGGATTTTAAATTGAATTCACCGAATCTAAAACAGGAACTGACCCCTTCTCAGATTGTCACAGAACTAAACAAGTATATCATTGGTCAGGATGATGCCAAAAGGGCAGTTGCAATTGCACTCCGCAACAGATGGAGAAGACAGAATGTGGAGGGTGTTCTTAAAGATGAGATCATGCCCAATAACATAATTCTTATCGGGCCCACCGGCGTGGGAAAGACCGAGATTGCAAGACGCCTTTCAAAGCTTTCGGGGGCTCCTTTCGTAAAAGTTGAAGCCTCAAAGTTCACAGAAGTGGGCTATGTGGGCAGGGATGTTGAATCGATTATCAGAGACCTGGTTGAAATATCCGTGAATATTATAAAATCGGAGAAAACCGCCGAGGTTAAGGAAAAAGCCATGGAAATGGCTGAAGAGCGTATTCTTGATATCATGATTCCACCCGTCAAAAAACCCGTGACTGCTGAAGAAACAGAAAACGGCACCGAATCTGAATCATATCAGAATCAGAAAACGCGCGACTGGATGCGTGAGAAGATTCGCAGCGGCGAGATGGATCAGAAAATGATTGAGTTTGACACCAACCAGCCGGCGGTGGGTATGCAGGTGCTGGGTCCATTTGGCGGGGATGATCTTGGGATAAATCTTTCAGAAATTATGTCTTCCGTAATGCCCAAGAAAAAGAAGAAACGCAAAACCACAATAGCGGAAGCGCGTGAGATCATGGCTCAGGAAGAGGCACAGAAACTTATTGATATGGATACCGCTCAGCGCGAGGCTATTATCAGAGCAGAAAATTCCGGTATCGTGTTTATTGACGAGATTGATAAGATTGCCGGCGGTAACAAAGGAAACGGACCGGATGTATCCCGCGAGGGTGTTCAGCGCGATCTCCTTCCGATTGTTGAAGGAAGCAGTGTAAACACAAAATACGGCGTGGTTAAAACTGACCATATACTCTTTATTGCCTCAGGTGCATTTCATGTAAGCAAACCATCCGATCTTATCCCCGAGCTTCAGGGCAGATTCCCTATCAGGGTTGAATTGAAATCACTCTCGGAAGAAGATTTCATCAGGATTCTGACAATCCCTCAGAACGCACTGCTTAAACAATACTCTGCCCTGCTTGAAACAGAGGGCGTTGAGGTTGAATTCACCACCGATGGTATCCGTGAAGTTGCGCGCATCGCCCAGATGGCAAACGAGCAGGTTGAAAACATCGGGGCAAGACGTCTTCATACTATTCTTACCACTCTCCTTGAAGACATCCTTTTTGACGTTCCCGATAAGCTTCCCGGCTCAAAAGTGGTGATAGATCAGAAGATGGTAAAAGACAAACTGGAAAAGATTGTAACCAACAGAGATCTGAGCAAATATATTCTGTAAGCCGTGGCCCGTTGCAGCCTGTCCGCCTGCGGCGGATTGTTCGTTGCAGCCTGTCCGCCTGCGGCGGATTGTTCGTTGTTCGCGGCAGCATAAATGCAGGTATCTGTAGAGACGCAATGCTTGCGTCTCACTTCTAATAAAATCCTGATTGCCGATCCTCTCTTGCCGTTGGCTTCAGCCGACGGAAAAGGTGCAGGAAATCGGCATGCGCAAAGGTTATTCCTGTAGAACCTTGAACGTTGCCACCGTAGGGCTGGCGGCAGGGCACCCCAAACGGGTGCTCACAACCCCGGATGTCTTACCTCAACACGGCAGAAAATTTGTAATAATAAGAACCCCGAATCAGGACATCCGGGGTTTTAAACGGGTGGCGGGTTAAAAGGACGTGTTTCGTCACAGCATAAATGGTTGAAAAAGTCGGTGGTATCCGTAGAGACGCAATGCAGAATGACGTTGATCGTTGTTCGTGGTGCGTATTTCGTCACAGCATAAATGTACAAGTGATCACGTTTAGCATTCAAATTATCTCCGGTTAAAACAGAATCTCCCGTAAGCACCAACTGAAATTAAAGCACTTCTGCCGATCCTCTCTTGCCGTTGGCTTCAGCCAACGGGAAAAGGAAGCAGTAACAGTAGGAAGCAGCATAAATGTACCGACATCCCGAAAAAATCGGGAGGCGTTACAGTCATACCGGATTTTTTCTTTTTGTTTAAGGTTTAGTAATTACATGAGAGTATTTTCAGCATGACAGTCACCAGCCAGAAGGCTGGCGGTACGACAGGTCATCACAGCACCATCATGATTCTTCAGCATGGCACAAGCAACCTGATCCGATGCGGCGGCATCTGTTAGGGATGCGATGCTCGCATCCCCTGAAAAATCACAGAATCTCCCGTGAGCACCATCTGAAATAAAAGCACTTCTGCCGATCCTCTCTTGCCTTTGGCTTCAGCCGACGGGAAAATGCCCTGAAGAAAAATTTCCAAAGTATCACAACAACCAGACAGACCGGACCTGTTATGTCACAAATTCCTGATAATTCTCAGAATTTATCACCTTAAACTCTGAACCGGGGTACTCAGTGAGAAATTCTGAAGGTTTTTTTACTTTTTTATCAGGAGAATACTTAAACTCATAAGCAAATAACTTCCCGTCACGCTCCTCAATGAAATCTATCTCTTTTTTATCATAAGTCCTGCGGAAGTAATTATTGCCGTAAACCCCGTTATAAGCCTGATACTTGATCCGCTCCATAACCATAAAATTTTCAAAAAGCTGACCCATGTCATTTCTGAGTTCGGGGTTATTGAACTGCATTATCACAGCATTCCTGATCCCGTTATCCAGAAAATAGTATTTCGACTTTTTACTGATTTCTTTTCTCAGGTTTCTGCTGAATGATGAAAGCCTTTTGATAACAAATCCTTTTTCCAGAATATCGAGATACCTCTCAACAGTTTTAACATCTATTTTCAACTGCGATGCCAGCTCATTAAGCGACACCTCACTGCCGGTCTGAAATGCTATCAGTTTTACCAGATTAAGGAGCTCTCCCGGTGCCCTGATATCGCCAAGAGCCAGCACATCCTTAAGCAGGTAAGAATTCACCAGTTCTGTCAGAATCTCAATTTTTTCACTGCGGGACGGTGCTGATATCACTTCAGGATAGCTTCCGAAAATCATAAATTCATCAAGCTTCTCCCGCAGCTCATATCTGTTGTGAACTGATAACAACTCCTGCTGTGAGACAGGGTAAAGAATCAGTGAGCGTTTTCTTCCCGTAAGCGGCTCGCCGACTTTCTGAACGAGGTCAAAAGATGATGAACCCGTGACAATAATTCTCAGACCGGGACTGTGGTCAGTAAGAATTTTCAATCCGCGTCCTATATCCGGAATTTCCTGCGCTTCATCTATTGCCAGCAAATCATAATTTTCGGCATAAGCAAGAATCTCACTCATGTCGCCTTTCTCAAACAATGCTCTCAGCCGGATATTATCACCGGTATCAAGTTTGAATCTGAAAGAAGTCTCTCTCAGGCATTCATTCAGCAGAGTTGTCTTTCCTGCACGCCTTGGGCCAAGTATTATAACAGCCTTCTGAGGCTTCAAATAATCAGCCGGATTTATCAGTCTTTTAATCATAATCCAAATATTTTACAAAATTTATGGAGTAATACTCCCTAAATTTAGCATAAATTATGGAGTTTAGCAATATCTGTCAAGACGCATTTTTGCGGCATAAATAAAAGACGTTGATCGTTAACAGCCTGTCCGCCTCCGGCGGATTGCTCGTTTCAGCTCAAATGCAGGGTTTCCGTAGAGACGCAATGCTTGCGTCTCACCTCAAATAAAATCCTGATTGCCGATCCTCTCTTGCCGTTGGCTTTAACCCAGTTGACGTTGAGCGTTAACAGCCTGTCCGCCTCCGGCGGATTGCTCGTTTCAGCTCAAATGTACCGACATCCCGAAAAAATCGGGACGGCGTTACAATCATTGTGGCGTTTTTCTTTC
Source organism: Ignavibacteriaceae bacterium (assembly GCA_013359345.1). Classification (GTDB taxonomy): domain Bacteria; phylum Bacteroidota; class Ignavibacteria; order Ignavibacteriales; family Ignavibacteriaceae; genus JABWCA01. The sequence goes on along the minus strand of JABWCA010000241.1, from coordinate 68 downwards.
TGTTCAGTTTTGTTCTAGTCGTGAGAGTATTTTCAGCATGACAGTCACCAGTCCGACGTGTCGGGCTG
>JABWCA010000240.1 GCA_013359345.1 Ignavibacteriaceae bacterium | reverse complement strand
ATTGATGATCTGGCGGAAGAACTAAAAGCGGCCGGATGGAAATTTGTATCTCCGAAAACAGCATATTCTGACCCGGTTGCCTCGCAGATTCCCGATGTCCTGTTTAACGGACAGGGACGCGTTGCAGCGCTCGCAAATGCCATGGGTGTAAAGCCTGCTGAGCTTGTGCAGGAATCTGAAGATGAAGAGTATCTTGATAAAATCTTTGCCGGATGCATTATTAAGTAAGCTCCCGGTCTGCTTGTCATCATTATTTTTACTGCAGGGGGGGGGATGTATCAAAAGTAACTTTCACTTTCACCGTGTACTGGTCGAAGGGTGATTTTTCAGGGGATACAATACCCGGATTCCTGACAGATACCGCAGGGAATACTCCGGATCAACCCGGGACGGGTTGAATAGCTGTAGAAAAAGATTACCTATTAAGAACCCTCAACCCCGGCGGGGTTGAATATAAATGAGGATTGCAGTTTATTCTATCACCTTTTTTCAGCACAAATGTACCGACAGTCCCGATTTATCGGGAGGCGTTACAATTTAATCTCCGGAGTCGTGATTCTTAGAAGATATTTCCTTCCTCCCGTTTTGCTTGCAGTTAGTGACTGCCTTTTGGGTAAAAACGATACTGTCTCAAAAGAAATGTTTAATGAAAGCTGATTTTGAAAATATTTGTCAGTCTTCGGCAAACTTAAATTGATAAATTACAACTTTTGATACAACCCCCGCTTTTTCCTTCCCCGGTTTCCGGATACCTGTTTCCCGGCATCTCTTCAGGGAGGCTCATATTCCTCAGTTCGGAAAGCGCCCTGCAACACAAATTCACCCGCCGCAGCTATGTGACAAAAATCATTACGATTAATGAATAATGAATTATATTTCAATTGTGTTTCACTCTTTTTAATAAAAACACACGATTAAAATACTATGGAGTAACAATGAAAAAGCTGATATCTCTCTTTTTCATTTCCCTGCTTTTTGTTCTGATAAGCGGGTGTTCCAAAACTGAAAACTCCACAGGCGAGCTGACAACCGCCGGAATTTCCTCAATTTCAGGTAAGCTTGAAGGCTGGTCGCACGGTACCGGCAAAACAATCGTAATGGGCCAGTATAACGGCCCGAACAGCATTGATGTCATAGGATCCGGCAGCATCGGATCTGACGGCAGCTTCACAATTAACCTCCTTGCAGCACCCATGGAATTTCTGCTTGATTCTTTAACCTCGGGTGATTTTGACTGTTCCGGAAAAATGACTTCATCAGTTGCGGGAGTTATGGTATATGGCACAGGCGGTGCTCTTATACTTAACGGTGGCAACTTTTTTGGCTACGCTCAATGTGTAAGCAGGGATTGGCGTGCTGAAAGACTCTACATCCCTCAGCTGAATGATGATATCATGGAGCTGGTATATTTCTCCAAAGCCACAACTGTGGGCGGCAGCCAGACCTGTCCCCAGTCATTTGATGACTCAACCGAAGTAAGGGTTACAAGAAACGTTTCTGATCTTCAGGTAACCGCGGGATGGAATAAAGTGTTTGATAAAGTATCGGCTAGAACTGACTCAACCTGCACATTTAATCTGGGCAAGACTGATCCCGGCACATTAAAATGGTACTATAAAACAGTTAACTGACAATTAAGAAATAAAAAAATCAATTTTCATAGGGAGCTGATTGGCTCCCTTTTCTTTTACACTTCCCGGAACAACAACAGCGGCAAACTGCTTTCGGCGATCAATGAACCTTCGCCGGGTTATAAACTATTTCCTTCAGATTAAATTTGCCGTAAGTAAACTCACCGTCTTCATAGTGCCATACCGCATCACCTGAAGAGATCACTTTCCTTCCGGCGTACTCCATATACCCGTGCACGGGGGTCGAAAAGGGATATTGCCTGTTTTTGTTCACATCGGTCCGGTCTTCCGACCTGAAGCTGATCAGCTCCCCCTTATCATTGAAATAAAGCACAGCCGAAATTGTATTTTCACCCATAGTGAAGAAGGCTTTCACAGCAAGAGAATCTGTTTCTTCCCAGGTGATATTTTTGCTGATTAAAGATGCAGGCGCCAGCAGGCACATATCATTGAAGAGGGTAACTGTTTCCGTTCGGTTCATTGCATTACCCGACTGATAAACAACCGGTATCATTCCGAAAAGCCTGATATCCATGGAAGCATTATTATTCATAAACCGGTGATATCCCGGCACGGTTAAACCGAACATCTGCGCCTTCATAAAAAAGAGCCGGGAAGGCTGATCGAAGAAATTATACTGAACAGACTCAAAATCAAAATAATCCTTCCCCTTTTCTCTCATTTGGCCTTTAAATACAACTTTCATGCTTTTCAGCTTCGGTTTTCCTGTTGCCCCGCTCATGCGGATATACTTCTGAACCACTGCGGGAAGGTGCAGAAGATCATTTTCGGTCAGGATTTCCTCCTTAACCCGGGAAGCTCTCTCATTTTCCTTATTAACATCACTCATAAAACCATTCTCAAACCTGTGCATACCAAAAGCCAGCACAGCAGTACAAAGAAAAATGACATTAAGAATAGTGCCGTACCGGGCATCCTGCCAGAAAAAAATAATCATAACCTGTGAAATTATGACCCCTGCGGCAAGAGCATAATACCATTCCCCCCTCCCGGTTAACAGCAAAACCAACGATGCAATAAAAATGAGAGCTGCAAAGAGCCACATAATACCCGCCGGTGACGATACGCTGCGTGTTAACTGAGTGACCGATGCGGGATTTAGCGCTTTAAAAAAGCCGGGCAGATGTGCCACGGCATGTATAAGCAACAAAACGACCAGAATATATTTCAGCATTTCAGTTTTCCTTTTCTGTGTGGATCAGGCATCAAGCTCATGAACCGGTCAATTTCCCGGATCCGCGTTCATGATTCTGATGCCGGTAAAATTTAAGCTCAGTACCGGATGTGCTGTAAGCACAGGCAGGCAGGTACCCCTCAAAAGATAACGGTTAATCCGGTTACAAAATTAAACTATATATGATATTCAGACAAAATTGCATCTGCCAAGTATGAGGCTTGTATATCAGGAAGGCAGCCTCAGGGGCAGAAGGTAAGCGATAATTGCAGGGCCGGTTTCTTCTGATCTTTTGAGACGAGTGAAGAAGCGGTGAATTTTGTGTGCACAGGATTACATTTATCTGCCCGGCAGCAATGAATTATCCTTTAAAATTTGACTTTTGACTTTTTATTAATTAAATATATATGAGGATTATTTTTGAATAACTATAATCCCTGTTATTAATCGTCAGTTGATTTAATCTTTCACGAAGATAAAACTGTAATACACGGAGGCTGTCTTGAAGCTCTTACTTCGTATTCTGATTTTTTCTTCCATTTTAATGAGTTCAGTAACTGCCCAGACTTCAAACCGGTACTTCACTTCATTCGACTCCGGAAATGCAGAAGGCTGGGGCTTTTACACAGGCGCAGAAGTTTTTGTTCAGAATGGTTTTCTTAATCTCTATCAGAATTCTGACTGGGAAACTGCAGCACAAATCACCCCGCCCATCGGCGCAACCGTCAACGATTTCACAATTGCATACAAAGTCGGAGCAAACTCCACTAACCGCGGCGGCTTCATAGGCAGGATCGGGTTTAATTCATTCATCGGCATTGTGTTTGAAGAGGATACAATGAGTGTGGTTTATGCAACGAATGTAACCAGCTATGAAAATCCTGATTTTCAGATATTGTACACCGGACACACTCATGAGTACACACTTAAAGGCGGCCTTGAGGTTGTAAAATCGGGAGCAAACCTCAATGTCAAGGCATCCCTGAACGACACCGTGGTATATAACGGAACCGTTGTTAATGCTCCCCAGGTGCTTTTATCAGGACAGATTGCATGTGTGCTGTTCGGAGACAATCAATATCAGTTCTTTCTTGATGAGATCGAGATACTGTATAATCCGTACATTCAGAGTAACAGCGGCACTTACAATGAAGATTTCAGCAATACAACTCCCCCATGGCTGAAATTCGGGTTCTGGAATGATGTTGCAGGTGCCATTAATATTTCGGGCGGAAAACTTAATATCCGGTACTTTAACACAGCATACACAAGTTTGTATGTTGCCTCACCAATAGGGGCAGTTGAAAACTTTGACATGACTCTTACCGGCACAGGTGATATGCATAACGGATCTTTCGGAATGTACAGGATTCATGATTATGAAGGGTATACCGGTCTGATAGTTGAAGATTCACTGAAACTTGTTTATGGCATCACAAGAAACGGACCGCCAGCGATAATCAGCACTGCCGCATTCAATCCCGGTGATATAGCAGTTATCAGACTGATTATGCAGAATAACGGCAACAATATAGCCATGACAGTATATATCAATAATGTGCTGACACTCACCGGTAATCTCACCGCTCCTGATTCAAGATACCTCTCGGGTCATTTGTGCTTCGGCATTGAAGCAGAAGATACAGCCGACATGTATTTTGATGATATCAGCATAGTCTACAATAAATACACAACCGATGCCCGGGAAGATAATCTCCCGGTGAATACATTTTCTCTCAGCCGCAATTATCCTAATCCGTTCAATCCCTCAACAAACATAAAATTCACACTCAGTGAACCTGCAAAAGTGAAACTTGCTGTTTACGATGCGGCCGGAAAATACATCACAACTCTCACTGATGATTTCCTGAGTGAGGGAACTCATTCAGTGATCTTTGATGCAAAAGGGCTTGCTTCAGGCGTCTACTTTTACAGACTGCAGGCAGGAAAACACTCTGAAACCGGCAAAATGACACTTATGAAATAAATTCTTTATAATTACCCTTAACCCTGCAGAACAAGAGAGACGGCTGACCCGATTATGAGTCAGCCGTCTTTTTTTGCAGTCAACCCATCTTTTCAGTCGTTTGTGACGCATTACATACCATTGATCCCTTCTTTAAACCGGCGGTTAAATGCACCTGTCAAAGTTTAACCGGGCCGTTTAAGAGCGTCATTCATAAATTATTTAACTTTTTTTACTGCTCCCCGCTTGTTTCCCGGAAAATGATCGTCAAATTGTTTAAAACTACTTGAGATGCACGAAAAAGAGATAGCAGAAAACATAATATCCGGAGACGAGGAAGCATTCAGACGGCTGGTAAATACATACCAGAAAACAGTCTTAAACATCTGCTATCAATTCGTTCATAACAGGGAAACGGCAGAAGACCTTACTCAGGAAGTCTTCATTCTGGTTTATTCTAACATGAGCTTCTACCGGGGTGAATCAAGCCTGAAAACATGGATTTCCCGGATTGCCGTTACAAGATCTCTTGATCACCTTAAGGCGGTGAAACGAAAGAAAAGAATTTTCTGGTTTCAGAATAAATTCACGCTCCCTTTATCCGGACGGGCAGTGCCGTCGGCAGATGAACACAATCCCGGATATAATGTTGAAAGGGAAGAACGGCTGAGAATTCTTGATGATGCGCTTTCAAAACTGCCCGAAAAACAAAAAATCGCTTTTTTGCTCAGTCATCATGATGATATGAGCGGACGGGAAATCGGCGAGATAATGAATCTTTCACTGGCTTCGGTTGAATCGCTGATTTACCGGGCGAAAAAGAATCTTAAAAAAATACTTTTTAATTATTATAAGAATAACTTATGAGAATGCAGGACAGCAAACAGACAGAAAAGGTTTTGGGAGAGGTCAGCTTTTGATAAAATAAGTGCCGAGTTAAATAACGGCACTGCAATTAACAGAACAACCCCGTTTTTTATGCGTGCGGCAATACCATCGCTCATTCTGATTGTTGTTCTGCTTATAAATGTTTTCAGCTTTTACATGATTCTGAGAAATTCAGGATCACCAGGTGAAAAATCCGTTAACATTAAGGATCTTAAAACCGAGTATCAGTTGTTTGTAACCGACTACCTTGAACGGATAACCGATTTATGATGAATTTAAAGACTCAGAGTAATCTTGTTTACTGGCTTATTGGCGGCCTTGTAGTGATAAATATTCTCTGTCTGGCAATAATCTGGACCCTTATTCTGGGTCCTGCCTCACCTTCATACCGGGATCATCATCATGACAGAAAAGACCCGATGGTAATGCTTCAGGAAGAGCTGAATCTGACCCCTGAACAGGTGAAACGATTTGAGGCAGAAAGAAAAAATTATTTCGATCAGATTGATTCGCTTATCCCGGATCTTAACAAGCTCAGAGCCGAACTGATTGAAAAACTTACTTCATCAGAATCTGACTCTGTTGAGCCCGATGAACTGATAAAGAAAGTAGGGGGTCTGGAAGCAAATCTTGAGGAGATAAGACTTCACCATTTTAAGAATCTTTATTATATCTGCACTAAAGAGCAGCAGATAAAGTTCACCGG